>DATCWN010000497.1:0-4705 GCA_036566285.1 Hanamia sp. | reverse complement strand
CAAACGACGTGATAGATTTATTTATATCATCTTTAATGGAAGCTAATACTTCCGCTTCTGTTGCCCTTGCTTTGCGTAACGATACAGGATCCGTATTACCATTTAACACTTCAGGCTCTAATCTTAAAGGTACACCACCGTAAGTGCGAAGTAAGTGGAAGTAATAATAAGCCCGCATCGCATAGGCTTGCCCCAAAAGGTAACCCTTTTTGTCAGGCGCTAAAAAAGCGATACCCTCTACTTTTTGAATAAAGAGATTGATCTGCAAAATGGGGCTATAAAATCCAGCCCAACTACCCACGCCTGCTGAAGTTTCCTCTAAACGCTGCTCAATAATAGGTAAATCAAAAAGCGAAACCTGTTGCCTGTCCACGTTACTAAAACCCCCTCCCCGCATCTCGCCAACACGGAGAAACTGAAACTGGTTATTCCTGAATTGATTGTGCAGGCCCACCATAAAATTGGTAACCTGCGATTCATTTTGCCAGAAATTATTATCGCCAAAATAATCCTCCGGGGTAAGCTCTAATGTTTTACGGCAGGATGAGGCAACAATAACGATCATTGCCACATACATTATATATTTAAACTTGTTCATACTAATATTTTTAAATGTTCAGGTTAAAAAGTAAGGTTTGCTCCAAAGATTAGTTGCGTGGGTATAGTGTACGCACTGTTTTGGGCGCCTGTACGTTCAGGTAAATTCAGCAACTTATTCGTTATATAACCCAGGTTTTGCCCGGTTGCCGTAAACGTCAAACCGCTTATTCTTGCTTTTTTCAATAACGAAGCGGGCAAAGAATAGCTCAATGAAACTTCACGGAATGCCAGGTAACTTGAACTTACAAAGAACATATTGCTTGGCCGGTCAAAGTTTTTACTCACGTTCTGATCGCCACGGGTATATCTTGGAAATTTAGCATTGGGATTATCTGGTGTCCAGGTATCTTTTACTGCATCTGTAGCATTAAAATCACCTTGTGCATAGGCTAATGACCATAGACGCATAAAGTCCTGCTGAACATGACCCAGAGCAAAATCCAGGCGGGCAAAAAGGCTAAAACCTTTCCATGTTACAGTGGTATTGAATCCCCCTGTCCAGCGGGGAAGTGTGCGACCTAATGAAGTTCTGTCTCTATAATCAATGGTATCATTATTATCAAAATCTTTCCATTTCATATCACCCAACTGAGTTGCCCAAAAATTGACCAATCCTTTTTCAGTGATCAGCTTTTGGCTGGCAAGATTTTTACCGGCTGCACCATTCTGCCAAACTTGTCCGGCTGCGAGGTCTATTTTGTTATATTCAGCAAGATCTTTTGCGTCCCTGATGATACCATCACTTACAAAACCAAACAACTCACCCCATTCCTGTCCTTCCTGGACACCGCCCCCCCAAATAACGTTTCCTATTTTGGAATTATACACCTGCGTGCCTCCCTGACGGTTTTTATCATTTCCATTAAAAGGCAGTTTCAGTATAGTATTTTTATTCCAGGAGGCATTAGTGCTAACCTGCCAGGTAAAATCTCTGTTTTGAATAATCTTATAATTCACATCCAACTCTACTCCCCTGTTTCTCATACTGCCGTTATTGGTTCTTACCCTTGAAATACCGGAAGAAGTAGGCAGATCTACAAAAGCAAGTTTATCATCAGTGATCCTGTTATAATAAGCAACGGAGGCATTTAACCTGTTATTGAAAAAACCCATATCCGCTCCCACTTCCGTAGTATTCGTTCTTTCCCATTTTAAAGTGGGCAGGGCAACACCGGTTTGAAGAAAACCAATAGTACCATTATATGGTGATTGTGAACCATAAGAACCCTGTACTTCATAAAGACCAATCGCATCATTGGTACCTATACCTATGTTACCATTCTTTCCCCAACTGGCCCTGAGTTTTAAGTAGGATAGCCAGTTTCTCGTTGAAGACAAAAAGCTTTCCTTATGCAATAACCAACCCACCGACGCAGCAGGGAAAGTTCCGTATTGATTATCCCCTGCCAAACGAGAAACACCATCCCTTCTTACAGTGACGCTTGCGAGATATTTTCCATCCCAGTCATAAAGGAGGCGACCAAAGCCAGACATAATCCGGTCACGATTGTGATAGGTATCGGTGCCTCTTGTTTGGGTAATAGCATTATTCAATGTTAATCCCAGGTCCGAAAAGTCATCTGTTGGCGCCAGTCTTCCACTTGCATCAAGGCCTCGCCTATAGGCATCATAATATTCAAGCCCAGCCATAGCGTCTATATTGTTTTTACCGAAGCTGCTTTGGTAATTGACAATGGCATTATAAGTTTGACGAATGGTTCTATCGAAGCCGGCTGTACTTTGCCTGCTTCGATCCCAACCGGCATTAGAATTTGTGTAGCTCAAAAATCCATTTCTAAAATCCTTATTGAATGTTTCATAAACACCTTCATCATACATCCAGATAGCGCCCAGTTTAAAATAAAGGTCTTTTAGGATATCTACTTTGAATGATTGTCCTAAGGTGAATTTATCCGTTTGGTTGAAGCGCTTATATTTATCAATGTTAAACACAGGATTTCCATCGTTTGCATTCAACCCCAAAATAAGATCTCCATTGGCATCGGTTCCACGCATAGTAGGCGGAGCTGAAAGCATACGGCCCCAGTAATTTGTTTCACCATTATTAAGCGACTGATCCCGCCAGTTAGCCTTATTAAACTGCAGGCTGCTTTCTGATTTCAACCAATCTTTAATCTTATAGTCTCCGTTTAGCGTAAAGGTTAAACGCTTATAAAAAGTTTTAAGAGACAAACCGCCTTCATCGTAATAACCTATGTTGGCAAAATAACCGCCTCGATCATTTCCTCCGCTCATTCCTATATTATAATCCTGGGTAATCGATTTATCGTATAACCCATAATCGCCGTAATTAAAATCTTTAAAGATCAGATCGGCATAAGTTCCGTTGGGATCATAATTTCCGTTAGCATCAGTTGGAACAGCGTCTTTCGTTTGTTTCCATCCAGGTTGGCTTAGTAATTCACGATTCACATCATTCAAACGCATTACACTCCAAATGGCTTTTGAATCATAATTGCCATCCAGAATAACTCCGGTAACTGGGTCTTTATATAAGTTTCCGGTGCTTTTAGGACCAACTACCGCTAAAGAAGAAGGAGCTTGCTGACCACTAATAATGGCTTGTACCTGACCCAGGCGAGCCCATTTGACATAATCTTCTGCATTTAGAAAATTGTATGGCGTATTTAAATAATTGGTTCCTCTTTTTACCTTCAGATTAATAGAAGATGATCCTGCTTTTCCTCTTTTAGAAGTAATCAGAATTACACCATTGCTGGCCCTTGCACCGTATATGGCTGTTGCAGAAGCATCTTTTAAAACCTCCATACTTCCTATATCTTCCGGGTTAATATCACTAAGCGATTCCCTTACCTGCCCATCCATCACTATCAACGGACTTCCGGAGCCATCAAAATTGGTGCCTCCTCTCAGGATTATAGAAGGTAACGAACCCGGCCTCCCCGTTCCTGTAGAAACCCTTAACCCCGGAATGGTTCCGGCCAAAGCCTGCGCGGGGTTGGAGCGAAGCCCTGTTTCCAAAACTTTTGGATCTAACTTCGCAATCGAAGAGGTAATCTTGGAACGCCTGGCGGTTCCATAACCCACCACCACCACTTCATCCAACTTATCCACTCCGGGCTGTAAAGAAAAATTGTAAGCTGGTGAACTTCCCACTTTTGCTTCCTGCGAAAGAAAACCTGTGAAAGATACAACCAGAACATCGCCCGAAGAAGCATCAATTTCAAATACTCCTTCGGTGTTGGTTTGAGCGCCTGTACCCTTATTTTTAATTATTATACTTACCCCTTCCAGAGGCTTGGCATCTTCACCGGAAATAACCTTCCCGGAAATTTTTTTAACCTGCGACCAACCGGCTGATGCAAAGAAGCAAAAAGCTATCACCAGCCAGCATTTTAAGTAGGTAGATTTCATAAAATCAATTTAATTTTTGTGATATTATTATGTATGACATAATAAAAGTAATGTACTTTTACATTCCAACCAAAAAAAACTTTTTTTATTTAAAATTATTTTATCCATTCAAGTTTTTGTAAGTTGGGGAAACATGTGAAATTCCTCCTGCAAATTGTTTTAAGCAACACATCATTATGAACCTTGTCACATTGCAAAAAAATATCAAAATTGATACCTCATCTCTGGTTGATAAGGTAGAAGAAAGCCTTGTAGAGCTCCTGCTCCAGCAAAAACTACAGGTGGGTGATTCCATTCCTAAAGAAATGGACCTGGCACTGGCGTTGGGAGTAAGCAGAACCGTTATCCGCGAAGCCTTACTCAGATTAAGAATGATGGGGCTTATAGAGTCGAAAAAGAAAAAAGGTTCTGTAATTACCAGCCCGGACCTTTTTGGCATCATGAGCAAAAGCATGAATCCTCATATCCTTGCCCAGGATACTTTGAAAGAAATTTTTGAAATAAGATTGGTATTGGAAATAGGAATGGCCGATTTTCTTTTTCACCGAATACAAAAAAAAGACATTGTTGAATTAAAAAAAATCGTAGCGAAAGAGCCTCCTGTTACAGACCATCACTTATTTAACATTGACCACGAAATTGCCTTTCACGGCAAGTTATATGAGATCACCGGTAACGAAACCCTGAAAAAATTTCAGAAAATGCTGCT
>DATCWN010000445.1:0-5925 GCA_036566285.1 Hanamia sp. | reverse complement strand
TACCGGGAAGTTTATGTTGATTTGGGAAAACTTCCGGCAGGTGTTTATACAGTGAAGCTAAACTATACAGATAAAACAGTGGCTGAGAGAATTGTGAAACTGTAATGGTTTTTTTCAAAAGAAAGAGAAATAAATTCCTTTTGATGGTAGTGGCAAACTACTTTTTACAACAATCTAAAATCAGTTTCTGTAACTTTGAGCCATGACCACACCCAATAAAGAAGAAGAATTATTAGCAATCATAAGTGCCTTAAATGAAGGAAAATATTTTAAAACCATAACCCAAAAAGTAATAGCCGGTGAAAGAATAACTGACGAAGAAGGTCTTTTACTTTTTGAAAAAGCCAGCCTTGGTCTTAACGCTACTTTAGCCAATTACATCAGGGAAAAGAAACATGGCGATACCACTTATTTCAACAGAAACTTTCACATAGAGCCTACTAATGTTTGCGTGTTTTCCTGCAAGTTTTGTTCTTATTCCCGGCTGTATGCCCATCGCGATGAAGGCTGGGTATTGAGCATGGAACAAATGATGGACATTGTAAAAAGCTATGACGGGAAACCGGTTACGGAAGTTCATATTGTAGGTGGCGTACATCCAAAAATGAATCTTGATTTCTTCTGTGATTTTGTTTCTCAAATAAAAAAACACAGGCCGGAATTGCACATCAAAGGCTTTACTGCCGTAGAGTTAGATTACATGTTTCGAAAAGCAAAGCTTACTGTAAAAGAAGGCATGAAAAGATTTCACGACGCGGGTTTACAATCATTACCCGGCGGCGGCGCAGAAATTTTTGATGCAGAAATCAGAAGCCAGATATGCGCTGATAAAGTAGATGCCGAAGGATGGCTGAAAATTCATGAAGAAGCGCATTTACTTGGAATGCACACGAATGCAACCATGCTTTACGGCCACATAGAAAATTATGCACACCGCATAGACCACATGAAAAGGCTAAGAGATTTACAGGACAAGACAAATGGTTTCAACACTTTTATTCCGCTTAAATTCCGTAATAAAAATAACGACATGAGCAACGTGCCGGAATCTTCAGTAATAGAAGACATGAAGATGTATGCGGTGGCCAGGATTTACATGGACAACTTTCCACACCTGAAAGCCTACTGGCCTATGCTTGGCAGGCAAAACGCCCAGCTTTCCCTATCCTTTGGCGTGGATGATATGGATGGAACCATTGATGATTCTACCAAAATTTATTCTATGGCCGGCAGCGAAGAGCAAACGCCCTCAATGACCACAGAGCAACTGGTTACCTTAATTTCGCAAGCCAAAAGAAACGCAGTTGAAAGGGATACTTTATATAACGTGATTAAAGATTATTCTAAAGAGAGCAAATTTGAGCCAAGTTTAAATTAATTGGTAATTCGTAATTTTAATTCTCAATCCGTAATTCTTATATCCCCTATTTCTTAACTCATCATTCTTAATTCTTAATTTCATAAGCCTTAATTTTGCACGCACAAAAAAAAGGGCTTACTATGTTATTGGGATTACAGAACGTTACATTTGAATTTGGCGCCAGGGTTATTGTAAAAGATGCCACGTGGCACATACAACCCAATGAAAGGATTGGACTTATCGGTTACAATGGCACAGGAAAATCAACTTTACTCAAAGTATTTACCAATCAATACCTCCCTTCTTCCGGAACTGTAGAGAAAGGAAAAGAAACCACCATCGGCTTTCTTCACCAGGATTTATTGAGTTTTGATACAGAAGAATCCATCATGCAGGTGGCCCTGAGTGCTTTTGAAAAAGTGCTGGCGGTAGAAAAAGAAATAGAAGCCTTAGGCATTGAACTGGAAAAAAATTCGGATGAGGCGCTGGCGCATTTATATGCCGATAAATTAAGTGAGCTTGAAATTCTTGGGGGATACGACATTCATCATAAAACAGAAGAAATATTACAGGGGCTGGGATTTTCCAATGCTGATTTGCAACGGCCTTACAAAGAGTTCAGCGGTGGATGGCGGATGAGGGTGCTTTTGGCAAAAATGATCCTGATGAATCCGGATGTGTTGTTGCTTGATGAGCCTACCAACCACCTCGATCTTCCCTCCATTGAATGGCTCGAAAAATATTTGCAACATTATCGCGGTTCAGTAGTTATTGTTTCGCACGACCGGTATTTCCTGGATAGAATGGTTACCAAAATAGTAGAACTGTATCAAACAGAATTGCATTTTTATACAGGCAATTATTCCTATTATTTACAGGAAAAAGTACAACGGATCGAACTGCAAAAACGTGCTTATGAAAATCAGCAGGATTACATAAAGCAACAGGAAAAATTTGTAGAAAGATTTAAAGCAAAAGCTTCCAAAGCTGCGCAGGCGCAAAGCATTATGAAGCGCCTGGATAAAATAGAGCGCATTGAAAACACAGAACTGGAAAGGCCCAACATGCGAATCAATTTTACCATCGGCCATACTCCCGGAAGAATTCTTTGCACACTAAAAGATGCTTCCAAAAGTTTCGGTGATGTAAAAATTGTAGAACATACCGGCGCAGAAATAAATCGTGGCGACAAAATTGGGTTGATAGGCGCCAACGGAAAAGGAAAGTCAACGTTGCTGCGTATGGTGGCCGGCGTAGAACCTTTTGTGGGAGAAAGAATTGAAGGGCACAATGTGAAAGATGCGTTTTATGCCCAGCACCAATTGGAAGCCCTGAACCTGAACCATACTGTACTGGAAGAAATGAATTATTCCGGAAGCGGAAAAACAGAATTGGAACTCCGCACTTTATTGGGTTGTTTTTTATTCAGCGGCGATGATGTGGAGAAAAAAATAAAGGTACTTAGCGGCGGTGAAAAAGCGAGGGTAGCACTTGCCAAAACGATTGTAAGCAAAGCCAATTTTTTATTGCTTGATGAACCTACGAATCACCTTGATATGCACTCTGTTGATTTGCTCATTGAGGCATTGAACAAGTATGAAGGAAGTTATATTCTGGTAAGTCACGACCGGTATTTCGTAAATAAAACTGCTAATAAGATATGGGAAATTGAGGATCATAAAATCAAAGAATTTGTAGGAACTTACGATGAGCTGGAGCGATGGAAACTGGAGAAAAAAACAAGAGAAAATGGCGCTCCAAAAAAGAAGGAACCTGTGGTACAACAAAAAGAGGTGGCGCATTCTGAAAAAAGATCTTCAAACAATCACACTTCAGAAAACAGGGAGTTGCAAAAAGAATTACTAAAAGCAAAAAAGCAATTTGAGCAAATAGAAGAAAGGATCGCGAAAACTTCAGAAGAAAAAAATAAGCTGGAAGCCGCTTTGGCATTGCCGGAAATTTACTCCGAGAATTCTAAATTCATTGAAACCGAAAGTCGCTATAAACAGAAAGCGGATCAGTTGGCAAAAGACAATGAAGCCTACGAAAAGTTGTTTGAAAAGATTTTGGAAATGGAAGAAAAGATGAGCTGACGTTTGTAAGAGAAAATTAAATACCATCATTTTCTGTTCGTTTTCAATTTATATTTTCAATTAAATTTTTTTGGATAATTTTCATCTCCTATATTTGCACTCCCAAAAATAAGGGAGCATAGCTCAGTTGGTTTAGAGCATCTGCCTTACAAGCAGAGGGTCCGCGGTTCGAACCCGTGTGCTCCCACAAGGACCTCGTCAGAAATGACGAGGTTTTTTTATTGTACTCATAAAAAAATTGAGTACTGCCTAATTTGCTGATTTTTGGTTTAAATTCCATTGCTGTAATAAAGCCATGTAAAGACTAATATGAGAAGTACCAATCCTTACATCATTTTCGATTGCTTCATAAAATTT
Source organism: Hanamia sp. (assembly GCA_036566285.1). GTDB lineage: Bacteria > Bacteroidota > Bacteroidia > Chitinophagales > Chitinophagaceae > Ginsengibacter. The sequence goes on along the minus strand of DATCWN010000445.1, from coordinate 2,115 downwards.
TGTCATTTGCGGGAAAGGTTCCATTGAATGCTATTTATCGCTGTACTGGTTTATTTGGCTTAAAAGTTTTAGATCTACTAAAACGCTTCTTTTTTAATAACCCGGAGCCGGATGAAGCCTTACTGTCACTTTCTAATGTGCCAACTTCTACACTTTCGGGTTGTTTTCTTTTAACCTGCATCTGTTTTTCCAGCCATCTGTTTTGTAAAAACCTATAAGCTTCATCTACTGATATGCCTGCCTGGCCTTCAAAGAAATAAAACCGCTGACTTACTTCCAACTTGTTTTTTAAAGGGTTGATAATGCCAGCAAATCCATGATAAGAAATGTCAGCCCAATATTTAAGTTTCAAATCCAATGCAATTGCTTTGCCGTCTTCAATCTTTTCCAATTCGGAAAGGCATTCTATGTGGTTGCCCATCTTTTTGAGGAAAGGGAGGTAAAAGGAAGTACCTCTGCTTCCCCCAGACAGGAAGCACGTACAGACATAACAACCAAAAAACAGACGAAGAAGCACATGTTCGCAATAAGGCTGACAGTAAAATAATAGTACCCTATTTCGAAACCTCCTGCCAGACCAGCTTTCGCTTGTTTTCAACATGAGGTGAATAACAAATTCATTGTATTCCCCAATTCTAATTTTACTTCACAGCAGATTTCTGGTTGATAATACCCTCGTTGGTATTTCATTAAAAAGGGAATCCGGTGCAAATCCGGAACTATCCCCGTAGCTGTAATCCTGGTGCATCAAACTGCATTGTATTTTTAGTAATTCTACACAAGCCACTGTCTGTATTACGGATGGGAAGGCCACTGAAAATCAGGAAAGTCAGAAGACCTGCCAGTACTAAATTTTAGAACGAAACTTTCGGAGGAAAAGTGAGGTCGCCATCTTTATTGCAATATCTTTTTGCGGTACTGTCTGTCGTCTTATTTTTTTCCTCCACATTTTATCACAATAAAAAAATATTTTGACATGGGACTATTTGATAAAAGAATCAATTACAAGCCTTTCGAGTATCCTGAAATTTTACAATTTACAGAAGCCATCAACCGCTCTTTCTGGGTACATTCTGAAGTAGATTTCACGGCAGATACACAGGACTTCCATTCACATCTTTCTGATGCAGAACGCAGCGCCATCAAACGAAGCCTGTTGGCCATCGCGCAGATTGAAGTAGCCGTAAAATCCTTTTGGGGCAGCCTGTATCAGCATTTTCCCAAGCCCGAACTGAATGGACTGGGAAGCACTTTTGCAGAGTGCGAGTTCCGCCATTCAGAAGCGTATTCGCGTTTGGTGGAAGTACTGGGTTACAACGATGAATTTGAAAAACTGGTGGAAGTTCCGGTGATCAGGGAAAGAATTAACTATCTGTCCCGCGCCCTGAGCAACACGAAATCGAGTGATAAAAAAGCATACAGTATCGCCCTCATTTTGTTTACCATTCTTATTGAGAACGTTTCCTTGTTCAGCCAGTTTGCCATCATTCTTTCTTTTCCCCGTTTTAAAGGATGGATGAAGAACGTGAGCAATATTATTTCATGGACTTCCATTGATGAACAGGTTCATGCCAACGCAGGTATTTTTCTCATTAATAAAATAAAAGAAGAATATCCTGAAGTGTTGGATGAGGCTACCGAATTGCGTATTATAAGTATGGTAAGGGAATCTATTGAAATAGAAGAACAAATTATAAACTGGATTTTTGAAGAAGGGGAAATTGACATCATCCATAAAAAGGATCTGCTTCACTTCATAAAATTCAGGGTGGATGAAAGCCTGGTGAAGATTGGCTTGCCCGAACAATATTTCATCACTATGGAACAATATCATCCTATGAAATGGTTTGAAGAAGAAGTCTTTGCCAATAGCCTGGATGATTTCTTTGCCAAACGTCCTGTTGATTATACCAAACATGACAAGAGCATTACTGCCAACGATTTATTTTAAAAAAAATTAGGAATATAAAATTGTAAGACTATGGAAACGATATTTGAAACCACCCCGGTAAATGAAAGATTGTGGTGGAAAAATGAAGAAAGTGAACAAAATTTAAACCGCGGTTACCTCTTAAAAGGCGAAACCGTGGAAAAAGCCATTGAAAGAATTTGTAA
>DATCWN010000415.1:0-3387 GCA_036566285.1 Hanamia sp. | reverse complement strand
ATACAAGGCACCTGATCCCAAAAAAATAACTCTTTTAAAATCTTTCTTGGCAACGGATTTAATCAGGGGTAGATAGGCTTGAAAAATCCTTTCTCCATATTTATACAGCAGATTTACCTGGCTATAAACCGATTGGAAGTCATTTATTCTTGCCACTAAAGTTCCGGCAAGAAGCATTCCGGTATAACTACTGGTCATTGCAAGACCTTGATCATTTGATTCAGGGGGTAATAATAGTAAAAATTTAGGGTTATCAGTTTTAAACAAAGTAATATTCCCTTGCGAATTGCATGTAATAATCAAATGAAAACATTTTGCCGACATCTCATCCGCAAGCTCCAGGGCAGCATAACTTTCGGGGCTGTTGCCAGATCTGGCGAAAGAAATAATTAATATAGATTTCCGCTTATTGAAATAATTATCCGGATGAGTAACGAGATCTGTAGTTGCAACAGCTTTGGTATTTAATCCGCAATTTTTAAAAAAAGTGCCGGATAATGAGGTACCTATAAATGAACTGGATCCGGCACCTGTAAGAATAATACTATCTACTTCATCATAAGCCTCCTCTAAAAACAGTTGCAATTTATCTTTGTTATTCAAAATAAGGTTATAAATGTCATTCCAAATTCGTGGCTGTTGAACAATTTCTTGAGCAGTAAGCTGAGCACCTTTTTTTTCCAATACATTTTCTTCTATTTCTAAATATTTCATTTACAAAATTTGAATTTTTATTAAAATGCAAAGCTAATAAAAGGTTTCATATTTTCAAATGCTTAATTAATATTTTAATTCCATTTTATTTAAATTATTTCAATAATGAACTATATTTACATTTATCTTTCATAATCTATAAAAATATTTTCAAAACTATGGATCCAAAAGTAAAACGGACAACTTTATATAGGAGAAAGCAAATTCTTCAAAAGATTGATGACGAAGGAGAGGTTCTGATTAATGCACTTAGTAAGGAATTTGAAGTTAGTGAAGTAACTATTCGCAATGATCTTAGACAATTGGAATTAAAGAGGACTTTAATAAGGGCAAGGGGTGGTGCTATTAGAATGCATAATAATGTAAGCCTCGAGCAAGGAATATCGGATAAGGATAAGATTAATTATCTGGAAAAGGCAGCAATTGGCAAAAAGGCCGCTGAATTGGTAAAAGAAGGAGATACAATGATAATGGATTCAGGCACCACAACAGCAGAAATTATTAAGAATTTATCAGAATTTGAGGAATTAACGATAATTACAAATGCCTTAAATATTGTTAACCAATTAATATCATTACCTAAGATAAAAGTAATTATTCCCGGAGGGTATTTAAGAAGAACTTCTATGTCGTTAGTAGGTCCATTAGCAGAAAAAAACTTCAATAAGTTTTATGTTGACAAGGTTTTTCTGGGAGTTGATGGATTTGACATTCACCAAGGAATTTATACTCCTATTTTTGAAGAAGCGCATTTGAATGAAATTATGATTGAGGTAGCCCGTGAAGTCATTCTGGTTGCTGATTCCAGCAAATTTAAAAAACGCAGCCTGGCATTTATTTGTCCAATTGATGTTATTGATACAGTAGTCACGGATTCAGGCATTTCAGTTGAAGATCAAAGAAAATTAGAGGATGCTGGAATAAAAGTAATTGTTGCTTAGTTTTAATTATAGTATGTCTCCCGTTAATAATGTGAAGCGCTGTGGTATCCCCTACCTGCCATTTTGTTTTAATTATAGCATGTCTCCCGTTAATAAAGGGGTCGTAAAATATTTGCAATATGATGATCCTTTCTTTCGGATCAGATTTTGTGTGAGACAAATTTTCTTCCTACATCCGCCTCTCGCCTCAGAATGTTCCTAAAGTGCCTCCTGTTTCAATTGTTCCTCGACTTAGACCTGAAATTTTGTAACCGTTAAATTTAAGTTCAATGAGCTCTTTAGTTTCCATTCCTGATGAATGAGCCTTTAAATATTTCAAATTGTCAAGTAATTTTGTTTGATCTACTTCGTATGAGTTTTGATCTAAAAGTTCAACCTTTAAGTTTACAAATGAAACTTCTTCATAAGTACTAAGCCCAGTTCTTTCATACAAAAGGCTTTCAATAGCTCGTTTTAAATCTATCACCCCCTAATTATAAGAAAATTAGCCCTCTTATTATAAATTTCACTGAAAGAATAGCCCTTATTTACTAACATTATCAAGGTAAATTGTACTCCTATTATAATAACTGTAAGAAGGATTATAACGAACATATCCATACGCCTCCAATTGCCCTATGCATTTATGATAGGTAACAATACTATGAACGTGCGCCAATTCCATGATCCTCTTTCGGCTTACTGGAAAAGGGTTTGCCAGTTTGTTTTTGTGCCACAGTAGTATTAAAGCCATATAAATACTACAATGAAAAACACTGAGCCGTTTGTCATTAAGTAAATTGGTGTAAAGTGCTTCAAAAATATCAGGAGTCAACATTATAACTACTCTCCTTTTGAATTTTGATTGCGCGAATCCAATAATTTTTCAAGATCACTGTTCCTATAAAAAAGGATTCCGCCAATTTTGACTGATTTGAGTTTACCGGTAACACGAAGATTCTGTAAGGTTCCGGCAGATATTTTTAGCGCTTTTCTAATTTCATTGCTTCTTAGCCACTCCATATTTGCATTTTGTTTGATGAATAATAATGCTTTTATGTCATTTAGTAATTGAATACGAAATGCCTGCAAGTCTTCCTTTGTTAATATTTCGACACTCATAAAATTTAATTTAGAATAATGATAGTTTTTATGTTCTTGACTTTTTAGAAATATTTAAACGTTTCTTCTGTAATAATCCACTTAACCTATCACTTAAAATCGTTTTCATTTGGAATAAATAATGTCTCCATAGAATAATTTTTAGATTTTTAATCAACTACTCACAATCCTCTTAAATAAACTATACTACTGCTAAAAGCATTAGAGGATGGTAAGTAAATTATATAGCCAAATTCCTGTAAGTTGTTCATGCACTTGTTATAAGTATAACGGGCATTTATTTTTGCTGCCTTCATGATGGCTGTCCTTATTATAATAACAGGGTTTAACCCACCATTTAAATTCCATTGCTGCAATAAAGCCATATAAAGACTGATATGAGAAGTGCCAATTCTTACATCATCTTCGATCGCTTCATAAAATTCTGTCAGTGGTGAGAAAAGTTCCATTGTAGGTTATTTAATGCTGTACAGGCTTGTTTGGCTTAATAGTTTTAGATCTGCTAAAACGCTTCTTTTTTAATAGCCCAGAGCTGGATGAAGCCTGGCGGTCATTTTCTGAGGTGTCCACTTCTATAGAATCTGGTTGTTTTCTTTTAACCTGCATCTGTTTTTCCAGCCACCGGTTTTGC
>DATCWN010000402.1:0-4784 GCA_036566285.1 Hanamia sp. | reverse complement strand
CGGTTGCGGAAAAACGTTTTCTGTTTTTTTAGGAACGATCATACAATTCATCAACAACCATCCGGAGGATTACAAAACAAAAAATAAAAACGGGTTACAACTTCTTTGGATTACTCCGTTACGCGCTTTAGCGAAAGACCTTGGACGCGCAATGGAAGAAGTGATCTTTGAGTTGGGAATGAATTGGAAAGTAGGCATCCGTAATGGCGACACGAGCATAAGCGATAGACAAAAACAGAAAAGACAAACACCGGAAGTGTTACTCATTACGCCTGAAAGTCTTCATCTTTTATTGGCGCAAAAAAATTATCCGGATGTGTTTACCTCTTTAAAAATAATTGCAGTGGATGAATGGCACGAATTGCTTGGAAGCAAACGAGGTGTTCAGGTGGAATTGGCCTTATCAAGAATAATTGGGTTAAGAGAGAAAATGCACAACGAGCAGCAACCTATCGTAAATAAAAACGCTCAGGCTTCAAACCTTAAACTAACATCCAACAAAATATTTCAGGCAACCAACATTTCCTTTTTAAAGATTAGGGAACTATCTCTTTGGGGCATCAGCGCTACCATTGGAAATTTACTGCAGGCAAAAGAAGTACTCCTCTCTCCTCTTTCCCTTTTAGAAAATGAAAATAAAATCCATGAAATTGTTACTGCAAAAATGGATAAAAAAATTTCCATTGAATCTGTATTTCCTGATGAAATAGAAAAGTTTCCCTGGGCGGGCCATCTTGGTATTAAGCTGGTGGATAAAGTAATTCCCATCATAATGGAAAGCAAGACCACACTCATCTTTATCAACACACGTGGCATGAGCGAAATGTGGTATCAGGCCTTGCTTACAGCTTGCCCGGAACTGGCAGGCGCCATCGCGCTGCATCATGGAAGCATTGAACAGGATCTTAGATTTTGGGTGGAAGATAATTTGCATTCCGGAAAATTAAAAGCGGTAGTTTGTACCGCAAGTCTTGATCTTGGCGTAGATTTTCGTCCTGTAGAAACAGTGATTCAGGTAGGTTCTCCCAAAGGCGTAGCGCGGTTTCTACAAAGAGCCGGAAGAAGCGGCCATGGCCCCGGGGATGTAAGTAAAATTTATTTTTTACCTACCCATTCTTTAGAATTAACTGAAGCCGCCGCTTTAAAAGAAGCCACAAAAATTAACCTGATCGAAAGTCGTGAGCCAAGAATTTTGTGCTTTGATGTACTCCTGCAATATTTAAGCACGCTGGCTATTTCTGATGGATTTATTCCTGAAATTATTTTTAAGGAAATAAAATCCACTTATTGTTATCGCGATATTACTGAAGAAGAATGGCAACAGATTTTACACTTTGCAACTGAAGGTGGCGGTGCCTTACAGCAATATGATGATTATAAAAAAATAGAAATTATTGATGGGCTTTATAAAATAAATAACCGGAGAATCGCCATGCGTCATCGCATGCACATCGGAACCATTGTGAGCGACCCAATGCTGAAAGTAAAATTTATGAGTGGTGGTTACGTAGGCGTTATTGAAGAATGGTTTATTGCAAGAATGCAACCCGGCGATGTGTTTACTTTGGCGGGAAGAACCCTAGAGTTTGTGATGATAAAAGACATGACCGCCATCGTAAAAAAATCCAATGCAAAAAAGTCTATGATACCGAGCTGGCAAGGCGGAAGAATGCCGCTTTCAGCGAACCTTGGTTTTATGTTAAGAAAAAAGATTGATGAAGGCCGGCTCTCAATTGACAACAATAAAATCAGGATTAAAAAAGATAAAGAGCTTGAAGTGCTGCAACCGCTTTTTGAATTGCAGCAATATCTTTCTCATGTGCCGCAGGAAAATGAATTATTAATTGAACAAATTGAAACCAAAGACGGGTATCATCTTTTTGTATTTCCATTTGAAGGAAGACTAGTGCATGAAGCCATGGCAGCCATTTTAGCTTACAGAATCAGTCGCATCAAACCCATTACTTTTTCATTCGCCATGAACGATTATGGTTTTGAATTACTCAGCGACCAACCTATACCATTAGATGATACCAATTCTTATGAATTGTTTTCTCCTGAAAATTTATTGGAAGATATTCAACGAAGCATCAACAGCGTGGAGATGGCAAAAAGAAAATTCAGAGATATAGCAGTTATTGGTGGATTGATATTCCAGGGTTTTCCGGGAGAACAAAAAAAAGCAAGGCATCTGCAATCTTCAGCGTCTTTATTGTTTAATGTGTTCTCAGAATATGAACCCAATAATTTATTGCTGCGACAGGCTTACAACGAAGTGATGGAACAACAAATGGAAGAACAACGATTAAGAAATATGCTGGAAAGAATACAGCAGGGGAAAATCGTTATTACTTTTCCTAAAAGCTTAACGCCATTCTGTTTCCCTGTAAAGGTTGATAGCATGAGAGAAAATCTTTCATCAGAAAAACTGGAAGACAGAGTTAAGAAAATGCAAATACAATCGGAGAAATAAATTAATGTACCGCAATAATGTGTACTTTTTTGCCACCACAACATGGACACATTGTAGGATCATCCCAGAAGGAATATTCTATGCAAATATTTTTGCCTTCTACAGCATATTGATCTGGCAGATCGTCAGTTGGATATTTCGTTCCTTTGATAATAACACCAATATGCTTGCAGGAAGTGGCAGTCAGCGTAACTATTACGTTCGTGCAATTATCAGATGACTTTCTACATCCTAAAACTGTAAGGAAAATAAACCAAGAAAGTAATACGTTTTTCATTGCTTTATTGATTTATAATCAGGACAAGTTTACTACGTTTTCCGTTGCATACCTTTTATAAATATTTCTATAGCTATTTTTGCTTTTAAAAAATAACTATTGATTTCACCGCTCCGTTTTTTATTTCGAAAGCAAACCTTATGGCTCTCTCCTTGCCGCTGTATTTTCTGGGAAGAAGAAAGAGCGTTGATCCTTTCTGATCTTCACTTTGGCAAATCAGGACACTTCAGAAAATCAGGAATTGGCATCCCCCAAAATATTTATAAAGAAGACCTGCAACGGTTATTTTCCCAAATTCAATTTTTTAATCCTTCCACGCTTATCATTGCCGGCGATATGTTTCACAGTGATGCTAATAAAGAAATTGATTTTTTTCTAAAATGGAGAAATGATATTCCCGGAGTCAAAATCCTTTTAATAAAAGGCAATCACGATATATTACCCACACGCTTTTATAAAGAAGCAAACGTTGAAATTTTTGAAAAGAAATTAGCAATAAAAAAATTTTGTTTTACTCACGATATCACCGCATCATGTGAAAATGAGAATGATTCGCTTTTTACATTTTCAGGACATATTCATCCGGGAATAAGAGTGGATGGAATGGGAAGACAATCCTTACGGTTCCCTTGTTTTTATTTTGGAAAAAAGTATGCTGTACTTCCGGCATTTAGCTTATTCACCGGTTTATCTAAACTAACTCCTGCAAGAACAGATCATGTATTTGCGTTAGTTGAAGACAAGGTTATAAAAATTCAATAAAACGAATCAATTAATTTTTTTTCCTCAGCAATTCAACCATTCAACTTTTCAACATCTAACTAAATCCCCCTACGCTTCATCTCTTTTTTTATCAGCAACAACTCTCTTCCTGTTTGCCCGCTTACCGATGAATTTTCCTGCGCGCGCCGCATCAGGTAAGGGATTACATCTTTTATAGGACCAAAAGGCAAGTACTTACTTACGTTACAGCCGGCCTTTGCCAGGTTAAAAGTAATGTTGTCGCTCATGCCATATAATTGTGAAAAATGTATGTGGCCGGAATCCAAAGGAAGTTTATACTTTTCCATTAATTCTGTGGCGTATAAATTACTGTATTCATTGTGCGAACCAATAACCAAGCACATATTATTAGCGGGATCTAAACAATACTCTAAAGCCGCATTATAATCCTCATCAGTGGCTTGCTTGTTTATATGAATGGGCGAAGGATAATTCATTTCTATAGCACGCCTTCTCTCCTTTTCCATGTAGGCGCCTCTTACCAATTTCAATCCTACTTTAAAATTATTTTGTTTAGCAAACTGATTACTGTCTTTAATAAATTGCAACCTGTCATTTCTATAAAGCTGGGCTGTATTATAGACCACTGCTTTTTCACCATTATATTTTTGCATCATCTGCATGGTAAGCGCATCCACCGGATCCTGTATCCATGTTTCTTCCGCATCAATTAATACAGCAATGTCTTTTTCTTTTGCAGCTTCACAAATTTTTTCTAACCTGTGTTTGATTCTTTGCCATTCTTCTTTTTCATTTTCATTCAAAGCTTCCAAAGCAACTTCTCCCCGGACAATATTTTCATAAACAGATGCTTCATCTAATTTTTGCAATAATCCAAACCTTGCAAAGCCGGTCATCTTCACACTCATGAATGGAATATTTTCCTGCGTGGCGGCGTACTCTATTACTCTTATAAATTCCTGCGTCGCCTTATCATAATTTTCTTCGCCCTCTTTGCCTTCCACTCCATAATCCAAAATAACATGGACATTAAATTTCCCTAGTTTTTCAGCAACAGCAGAAGTTTCCTGCAAAGTTTCGCCACCGACAAACTGTCCAAAAATTGTTTTTTTAATAAGAGCTTTTACCGGCAGGCCTACCTTCAATGCCCAGGGTGTAATTCGTAAGCCGGGTTTTGCCAGCCATTGTTTTCCCATAGAAAAAAAAAGAAATCTGGCCTTTTTAAGTTCGCCATTGGTTTTATAAGCAAATGCAGTTTCAGTGTCATCAAAAGAAATATTCATTCATTAA
>DATCWN010000292.1:0-9022 GCA_036566285.1 Hanamia sp. | reverse complement strand
ATTCGGAATACAGGCAAACCGTTTATCCTGAAATCTATACCTGGCCCGTGGCAATTCAAACATTAAAGGAAATGGATCTAAAAAAAGCATTCTGGCATATAATCAATCTCTACAAAACGGATACTGTTCATAAGGAACTGGCACTGCAAACCTTCGTAGTTTATGATAGTTTAATAGATATGCAAAAAATATTAATAAACACATTTTATACTTATGCCCTAACTGATCCGCAGGTCTGCGTTTTTAAAAACGGAAAGCCTGAAATAGTTCATCCAGATATATTAGAAGCAAAATTTAATAAAGTGAAGGAAATCGTTAACTATATAGATTATTACAGATCTACGAAGGCCACTGCTAAAAAGCCATAAATTAAATTCAGGACGAAAGGGAAAGGCCATTTTTAGATGCTGCTTATAAATAATAACTTCCCTAAAATTTTAAAGAGGCGGTCTCAAAAGCAGGCAGCCTCTTTTTTATTTTTCCCAAATGATACCATGCCCCGTGCATGTGTGCTCATAAGACTAAACCTAAAGGCTATTATTTTTTTCTTTCCCGCGATTTTAGAAAATCCCCCTCTCGGTTCGTGTCCTCACGAACCGAAATCTGAATATCAAAAAAGTGATGATTAAATATATAGCCAATGGATAGAGATATACAGTGCAAGAGATTTTAGTGGCATGCAAGGATTAATTGATGTAAGTTATATTTCATAGCTATGGCACAAGAAGGCTAGCTCAAGCCACGCCTCATTCTTGCGCTAACAGGGGGAGCTATTTTTTACCATCTAAGCTATATGTATTCGGAATAGTTTACTTGAGGTAAATCGCCCGTATAATGTATCATCTCTATGATCATATTTTTTATTTCTTCCACCATTTCAGCGGAAACCTGATATCCTTAACTGAACCAACTATCATATCCGGCTTAAAAGCGTAGTGATTCAATTCTTCCTTTTTTGTAATACCGGATAATACCAGGATCGTCTTGTAACCCATCTGTACGCCGCCCTGAATATCGGTATCCATTGTATCGCCGATCACTGTTGTATCGGCTGTTTCCAGCTTAAGCGTTTTACGTGCTGAGCGCATCATAACCGGCCCGGGCTTTCCAATCGTAAATGCTTTTATACCGGTTGCCTCCTCAATCATAGCCGTAGTGGCAGCAATACCGAGGTTATTCCATCCTGGTTTTTTAGGAGAAGGATCCCTGTTGGTGGTTATAAATTTCGCGCCGCCCAGGATCATATCAACCGCCCGCTGCACCATCTCAAGTGTAAAGTTTCTTCCTTCTCCCAGCACCACAAAGTCGGGCTCCGTTTCTACAAGTGATAATCCGTTCTCGTGCAGGTTCGTGATCAGTCCTCCTTCTCCCAAAACATATACAGTGCCCTTTGGCGCCTGCTCTGAAAGAAACTTTCCGGTGGCCATGGCGCTTGTGTACACATGATCTTCACTTACATCAATCCCAAGCTTTTTCAATTTACGCACCACTTCCAGCTTAGATCGCTGGCTATTATTGGTCATAAATAAAAAGGGAATATCATTTTTCAATAAATCAGCAATGAATGTGTCGGCGCCCTGTATCATTTCATCGCCACCATAAATTACACCATCCATATCTATTAATAAACCTTGTTTCATATTTAGTACAAATTACGTTAAAGAGAGGTGGTTTTTCAACAACCACTTCTTATAAAATTAGTGTATCAAAAGCCTTTTAAAGAATAAATTTATCTTGTAAAGTGGAATATCAACGCAATTCAGGAATGCCATTCGTTATAATTCCTACAGCATAAACTATTTTTTGGTTTATTGGAATTGTACTACGCTAAACCAGGAAGTTTTTTTTCGAAGTTTTATTCCGCTGCAGAGTCTCAAAAAGACTTCCTGATTTGATTGGTTTAGCAGTTGCAGGAATGTTTCGGCTACAGATTTTTTCCAACGGTTTATTGTAGTTCTTAACCGGCGTAGGGTGTTCTCTCTTATTATCCATATCCTGTTGGCCAGGAAACTCCTTCTGAGAGACCAGCCCGGTGCGGGCTGAATCGGAAAATGTTTTTAATTTTGAATGGATATACCAACGGAGAATAAGATCGTTCGGACGCTGTAATAATAATAAATCTTCGCCAGGCGTTATTTCTTTTTATACTCAAATAAATTATCAATAAACTGCTGGTTGTAAAGCTCTACCGGGTCACCATTTACATTATGATATATCGCGCTGATAAAGATGGTTTTTACCGCGCTCATTATAGTTAGCAGCAACAGGATACCCAACACGGCAATAAAAACGCCGGCAATCACATTAACCGCACCAATAATCAGGGCCACTATGGCTATCGCTACTACCCCTACAAGATTTATCAGGAAGAAGCTGAATCCGGCGCCGATCCTTTCACCCCATTTTTCTTTCATCAGGTTTGCCGATCTTTTAAAAGCAGCTATAGGACCTATGTTTTCGTAGGCGATTACCGGCACCACAAAAAATGTGGCAATACTCCAAACCACACCTACAAGGCCGGTTATGATCTTGCCTAATGAGCCTGCATTTTCCTGGATGATCCTTAATACGCCGCCGACGATGCCCGCAAATACAGCCCATGCGAAGATGCTGCCTATGCGGCTTATACTGAAATCAATTCCTTGCCTTACGGTGACCTCCTGGCCTTTAAAGTACAGGGAGGTACAATGTATCAGCGCCATGTTAAAGAATACGATCACAAAATAATTGACGATATAAAACGCGAATAAAAGCAGATAGCTTACAACAGTAGGGTCGTCCGGCAAATTATCGATATTCCAGCCGGAAAAGCCAAACACTGCCGCAATAAATGAAGCCAGGATCACTATTATTGAAACTCCGGAAAGAATGGGAAAGATAATAAGCTGCCGGTTTTCTTTCAGCACTTTAAAGCTGTTGAGCGCAATGGTCCAGCCATTGGAAAACTTGGTCATAAATGCCATAAAATGAGTTTTTGGTAATTAATAATAATTAAATATAAAACGCTTTTCATTTAAATGCAAGAAAATTGGAAAATAAATATATTCCACGGCACAGATAAGTAATTCTTGATCCCTCTCTGTATACGCCCGCATTTTAATATTTGACAAAAAGAAAGCGAAATCTTTTACACCGTCCTCGGTTCGTGTCCGCACCATAACTGTTCGGAAGAAAAATCATAGTTATTAAGATGTGTTGATAAAATATAAAATTAGATGTTGTGTTATCTTTAGTTCTTTGATATTAAAACACAGATGGATTACATCAGCGGCCTTCTTTCATTTATTCCGGATAAATCGTTAGAGACATTTGCATTGGATACGCAGGTTAATAAATACTCGAAGAAATTACAAGGTGCACTTTTATTTAAGCTACTTTTTTATTGCCTGGTTACTGAAAAAGATAATAGTCTAAGAGGTATGCAGTCAGCCCTGGAATCCGGTTTCCATACCAGCCTTCAGTTTTCTACCTGTTGCTGATTATTTCTCCTTTTTGTTCAATCGTTATCGTATTTCCTATTTCAGGGATTCAATAGACAGCCTCGTATATTTGTCTTTTTTATTGTATTCTATAACCATAAAATGGCCATCTTTAGCTGGCCCGATAGTCGTGCGAACACCTTCTGATTTATGAGGAATAGTGCGAACAATTTTTTTCTGATCGACATTGTAGATCATAATGTTTTTTGAATCATCAGCTATTACAAAGCTGCCTTTAGATTCCGGGTCATCAAGACTATAAAAATTCCGGCCTCCGTTTACGGTAATAAAATCAGTATTTGATCTCCAGAAACTTGAATTATTGCAGGCAATAGTATTATCAAGGCTAAGCGTTCCTTTTGAGGACAACTTCACTACATTGGCATCAAGTAACTTGCATTTACTGGTGCCTGCTCCAAGAATCATAATAGGCGCTATGATCGTTGGAGCGGTTATGACAGAAGCTATTATGGAGCCAATCTTTACTTTCTTAATCAGTTGCGAACCTACAAAATAAGTGTTACCGTTATAATCTCTGAAAGCACTGGTTAATACCGTAAACGATTTTGTGTCGTTCCTGTATCCAAGTTTAGAAATTGCGGGCTTTTGTGAGCCATCATTCCAATAGACAAATGTTTCTTTCAGATCTTTTTTGTTATGTCCGTTTACATCCATTGTATAAACGCCATCATAAGGCGCATGGGTATAATTTTTTATTATGCCTATCTTATTACCATTTCTTTTATCAATGATTTTTCCACAAATAAATGGATTGCCTGTAACCGGATCGGTTCCAAAACTCATCATCGTAAGGGAACGGCCATCTTTATCCTGCATGGCAATTTTAGGATAACTTTTCCCGTCTTCAAAATTATAGCCAGTCAATGAGCCGCCGCCTTCAATGTATTTTTCTTTTTCTTTTTCCAACAGATAAATATCAGATTTAGAAGCAAGCAAAGCAAAGGCCTGCTTGTCGTCAATACTTTTTTTCCACAATTGGTTGCCTTTAAAATCGTAGGCAATCAAATTGCATCCGGCAGCATCTCCATAAAAACACGCGAATCCCTTTCCTGCCACATTTTGTAGCTGCACCTGGTGTTTAAGGCCGCCGGTATATTGAAAACCGCCAAAGCCCCACGTGTTTCCAGTCATTGTAAGGGTTGAATTTAAATTTACAGGTAAAGTATTTGTTTTTGCTATCTGTCCGTTCAGCGTAAGAAACTGGATAAGTACATCATCTTCCAGGTCACTTTTTCTTGCTTGTCTTTTACTTTTAAATACTTTACCCTGCGTGGTGCTTTTCAGATAAGCCAGGCAAAGCACATCCCGGTCAAATGCCACCCCTTCCAGGTCTAACCCTATCTCAGTGAAATTAACCCTGCCTATATCATTGAGGTTTTCGTCCATCAAAGTTATCCTGTAATTAAATGAATCAGCGCTTGCTTTTTCAAGCCGGGTAAAGATCACATAACCTACTAAAGAATTATCCTGGATGATTCCGCGGGTTTGGGTGGAAATGTCTTCGCTTACTTCCTTGAATATTTTTGTTTGTGCAGTGGCAACAAAGATAGAGACACTTAATAAAAGTGTAAGGGCTTGTTTTTTCATAATGTATTAGTTTTAGTTTTATTTTTCAAAATGTTCAGCAAATTCGCAATACATACTGGAAGGATTGGAATTTATAAAGTTCTTTGCGGCAGCGGCCTCCGCTGTCGTAGCATTAACAGTATCAAAATTTAGAGAAGTAAATAAGGCTTTCATTCCTTTTGCATCCGCAGGTAAATTGCTCCAAAAAGCGGCGTTTGAGCCAGCTTTGATCAGTTCTTCCAATGTATTAGCAGGCACTTGTTCCAGCAGATTTTGGAGTTCATAATAGCTTTTTGAAATAAATTCCTTCGATTTGATTCCAATGGCATTAAAGCGGTTCAGTTGCTTATTGGAATAATATAATCCGGACAATACATTGTAAATCATGAAATCGTACCATGGATCAATATTTCCTTTATCTTTTTCTAAAAAAATACGGTACAAAGATTCAGTAAGACTGAGGTTGTCATATATATTCCAAATCAACATTTTGTTAGCGCGCTCTTTTATTTCGGTAGGGACAGGAGTTAATTTTCCGGTTATGTTGATCTCGCTTTTTGTTTTTTCATACCTCTCCACGCAATCAGGATGCGTTTTTAATGAATCAACTACAACAGTCGAAGAATTAAAATTATAAGTATGGGAAGATAAGCCTTTGCTGCGCTGATTAAACCAATCATCTTCCATTAGAACATGATAAGAAGCAAAATAGTTTTTTGTAGGATCTTTAAGAGGTGTGCTGTACTCATTATCGCTACTATCAAGCCTTAAAAAAAATCCCGGATCAAAGGAAATATGACTGTTTTTTAGCAGGATAATGGCCAAAGAATCGGCATCACTTTCATGATATCTGCTATGCCGGTTCCTGCTGAAAGTATAGGACTCCATTACTTTTTTCAGCCGGGTAAGTCGCTGGTACTTTGAATCCAGGACGGCTTTCAACGAATCTTTATATTCATCAGAAGTAAGCCATTCGGCCCTTTGCTTCATTGAGTTTTCGGGGTGATTTAGAATGTTGTGCGAAAGCTCATGAGCAATTGCCAGAGCAAGCTCCTCGCGGCTTTGGGAAAATGCGATCAGCCCAAGGTTGACTGCTATTACATTCCCGCCGATTGCATAAGCATTAACAGAAGCACTCCGGTCAATCAGAAGCAATGGCTTTTGTATTAATAATCCGGGGTTTGCTTTGTAAAGATCAGAAATGAGGGCCTCAATGTAATTGTAAATTTCATTGTCATTAATATAATTATTCGCTCCAATAGCGCTGGTAACAAAGTCCGTTCTCGCGCTCCAGATTTCCTTGTATTTTTTTTGGGTAGATTTATCTTTATACAATTGTGGACAATCCCAGGCCTTTTTTAAAGAATCTTTTTGCTTTGCTAAAGAAAATGCGGAGAGATCGCTATAGGAATAAAGATTATGGGTCTGCGCATCTGAAATAAGGGAAAGTATCAGGAAGATTAATACCAAAAAAAGTGTTCTATTGTAAACTTTCCACATCAATCTGTAAAAGCGTTAGTTTAAAAGTGAACACAATGTTAATTATTTCTTGCCTATAAAAAAAGCTTTTAATCATAAAATTTTGGACAGCGGAAAATTAATATCCCTTGTTTTGCTACAAGAATCCAGGCTAATCAATCTTATAGCATTCAAAAAGTTTTCTTCATGACAACGGGTATCATTACAAACTTTACGATAAAGTCTCCAAATGAACCTGGTATTATTTTACCCAATACAAAGCGCTGGTCGTGTTGATACCCAGTCACATTTCGTTGCAACTTTGTTCGCCTATATTTGCAGGATTAGTTATGGGGTGCCTTGCAGAATTGATAAACTATTTATTCTGCTGAAAGAAGGGCTGAGATTATACCCGTGGGACTGTCTCATATTTCGACAAGCTCAATATGACAGCCCCTAAACCTGATCCGGGTAATACCGGCGTAGGCAAGAGCATTCAATCTCAAGTCTCTTATTAATGTATCCCTGCCAGGCTATTTATTTAAAGATATTTGCAATGCCCCTGTTATATTGGATCAATTTATTTATGCGGCAACTTGCCCAAACAAGCTGGATCGAATGGCTGGCAGTTGGTTTTGGCGTAGCAGAAGTATTATTAGCCCGCGCTAATAAAGTAGCCCTTTATCCGGCGGGGATTGCTGCTACCTTACTTTCTGTTTATCTTTTTTTCATCTCTGGTTTATATGCTGAATCGCTGTTAAACGGGTACTATATCATCATGAGTATTTACGGCTGGTGGTATTGGATAAAAAAGAAAAATAAGCCTCCTGTTCCAATTACTTTTACCAATAAAAAAGAGTGGTGGATAGTCTTATTCATTGTTGCCGGGGGTTTCATTGTTTTATATATCACACTAAAAAATTTTACACCGTCAACGGTTCCTTTGTGCGATGCATTCGTAAGTGCTACGGCCTGGGCCGGTATGTGGCTGCTCGCAAAACGCAAAGTAGAAAACTGGATCCTGTTGAATATTTCTAATGCCGTTGCGATTCCATTATTATTTTATAAACAGTTGCCTTTGTATGCCGCACTTACCATTTTTCTTTTCATTGTAGCCGTGCAGGGATACTTTAAATGGAAAAAAATGGTGAAAGAACAAGCCACTTTGCTAATCTTAAATGAAGTAACATGAACTCAACTCCTCATCCTTCAGGTTTTATTGATCCACAATCGGTGAATACCATTCGCCATTATGCCGTTGAGGCAGAACAAATGCGGTCTTTACATCCCGAACAACTTGCTGTTATTTATGATAACCGCTGGTTTAATCTGTATGTACCTACCGGATATGGGGGCCTTTGCTTATCGCTTCCTGAGGGATTACAAATACAGGAATCACTGGCGTGGACAGATGGCAGCGCTGGCTGGACTGTTACGCTGTGTAGCGGCGCCAGTTGGTTTATTGGTTTTCTTCAACAAGACCTTGCTGCAATTTTGTTCCATTCTGAAAAAGTATGTTTTGCAGGAAGCGGGCGCCCTTCAGGAATTGCCAGGATGATAAATGATGATGAATTTGAGATTTCGGGAAGCTGGCAATATGCAACCGGAGCTGCCCATGCCACCGCCTTTACCGCCAATTGCCACATAGAAAAAGATGGCAGCATTCTTAAGCATGAAGACGGCACCGCCCTGGTAGGAGCATTTATTTTTTTACGAAGTGAAGTAGGGATACATGGAAACTGGAAAGGAATGGGAATGATTGCCACTTCCAGCAATAGCTTTGAAGTAAGCGGGTTAAGAGTGAATAAAAACAGGCGCTTTGAAATTGATAAGAGTAAAACGGCGCTTCCTGATAAAATTTATCAATACCCTTTTTTGCAATTTGCAGAAAGTACATTGGCCGTGAATATGTCTGGGATGGCCATTCATTTTATGGATCTGTTTGAGGAGACTATAAAAGAACGAAAGTTATCTGATCATTTTACTGAAGATCGCCGCCATTCCCTTTTTCGCCGGAATGAAGCTGCGCGTTGTAAACAACAGGAGGCGAGGGATAATTTTTATCAAACGCTGCAAAGTTCATGGGGCGAATGGGATGAAAATAAACATTTTGCCATCATTACTTTAGAAAGCGTGAGCCAGGTAAGCAGGCATTTAGCAGCTACTTCAAGGCAAGTCGTGGATGAGCTATTCCCTTTATGTGGACTTGTGGCATCCGATTCCCTCTCAGATATAAACCGTGTGTGGCGCGACCTGCATACGGCATGTTTGCACCCCTTGCTTCTTCAATAAAACAGCCGGGTGAAATTTCATAAATCCTTTCCTTCAGGATTTAAAATTGTCTTTTTTTTGATTTAGGTGTGTTTGCCCGTGTCGTTGGCAACCCGTTACATTTGGGTGCATTTCAAATTGTCGCAAATGTTGCCAATCTTTATTTTCAAATAATTAACCGTACAAGGCATAGAAAGCATAAAAAGTAATTATTTTTTCAACTACTC
>DATCWN010000217.1:0-8658 GCA_036566285.1 Hanamia sp. | reverse complement strand
AGCCCACACCATCATTGATGAGGCCTATACATTGCGCCCCCTGTAGCTGATCAGGACGGGAAAAGAGACTTAAAACTTTCCAGTTTGAATTTCATGGCTGATAAAATGAAACCAATTGTTGCCCATCTCCTTTTTTATGTTGTGGATTAAAGAAGAAGGTTTAAAAGATAATGTTTAAACATTAATGTTTTAATTTAAACATAAAAGGATTTTTATTGCCTTTGATGTTGTTCTTTATTCATTGAAACACTATATAAGTTGTACTTATGCAGGATTATCATTAATTTTTTTGGGAAATTAATATGTTTAAATATCTTTGAAAATACTTAAACACTATGAATTCATTTTCTATTTCGCAATTAGCACAGTTTTCCGGAGTAAAAGCACATACTATCAGAATATGGGAGCAAAGATATAATGCGCTCAAACCGAACCGCACTGAAGGAAATACCCGCTATTATGACAACGAGCAGTTGCGCCGTCTTCTCAATATTGTTAGTTTGGCTGACCTGGACTACAAAGTATCCGAGCTATGTACGATGCCTGATAAAAAGTTGTTCAAACTAATAGAGAAATTAAATGCTGCCAACGTTGATAAAAGCTACGAATATTTTATAAGCAACTTAATCAGCGCCGGCATCAATTATGATGAACCCGGATTTGAGAAAATATTTTCGCATTGTATTCTCAGATATGGAATGAAAGAAGCCTACCTGAAAATAATATATCCCATGTTGGTTCGTATGGGATTAATGTGGTCGGCTGATACGATACCGCCTGCACACGAACACTTTATCAGTAATTTGCTAAGGCAAAAGTTTTTGACCGCTATTGATTCGCTTCCATTGGCAAAGCCTCAATCTGATTCGTGGTTGCTGTTCTTGCCGGAAAATGAATTTCATGAAATGGGTTTACTTTTTGCCAGTTATCTTCTTCGGGTTTCCGGTAAAAAAGTAATTTATCTTGGTTGTAATTTACCCTTTCAATCCTTGAAAATGGTTTTAAAAAACACTTCTCCAAACAATCTTCTTTTATTTTTTGTACATCATAATTTACCGGATGACACACAGGAATATCTTAACAACTTAAGTAGCCAGTTTAAAGGGAAAAACATTTTTGTGGCAAGCGATCAAAAACTGACCAGTCAATTGAAGAAAAGAAACAATATCCGGTTTTTGCATTCTGTAGAAGATTTAGAACGGCAGTTATCCCTATCTGATAGTTCACTAATGAATTAAAACCAAAAAATGTGTTATGGCAAAAATTGCAATAATTGGTTCAGGGTTTTCGGGATTAAGCGCCGCCGCTTACTTATCGGCCGCCGGGCACGATGTACATGTTTTTGAAAAAAACGAAACACCGGGCGGAAGGGCGCGACAATTGAAAACTGAAAGCGGCTACCTGTTTGATATGGGGCCAAGCTGGTATTGGATGCCAAATATTTTTGAAGAATTTTTTAATGATTTTGGATATAAGGTTTCTGATTTTTATGAATTGAAATTATTGGATCCTTCTTTTAATGTGGTTTTTGAAGATGAAACGATTTCAATACCTGCACCATATTTGAAGCTTCGTAACCTATTTGAATCCATTGAAAAAGGAAGCGCAATCAGGCTGGACAAATTTATGGAAGAGGCGAAATTTAAATACGAAACAGGAATGAAAAGCCTGTCACGGATGCCTGGGATTTCCGTCACTGAATTCGCACATAAAGACCTTTTAAAAGGTATGGTGCGTTTGCAAATATTTTCTTCCTTTAGTAAACATGTGCGCAAATACTTTTCGAATCCCAAATTGATCGCGCTGATGGAATTCCCGGTTTTATTTTTGGGAGCCATGCCGCAAGACACGCCTGCATTGTATAGTTTGATGAATTATGCCGGATTGAAATTAGGAACCTGGTATCCTATTGGAGGGTTTGGAAAAGTAATTAATTCGATGATGAAAGTGGCTGAAATAAATGAAGCTTGTTTCCATTTTAATTCGCCGGTTGAAAAAATTATAGTTGGAAATAATAAGGCTACAGCAATTATTGTTAAGGGTCAAACAATGGATTTCGAGGCTATTGTTGCCTCAGCGGATTACCATCATGTTGAGGAAAAATTATTACCCAAGGCTTACAGGAATTACACAGAAAATTACTGGAACAAAAAAACATTCGCGCCTTCGTGCCTGATTTATTATTTAGGACTGGATAAAAAAATAAAATCATTAACGCATCATACTTTATTTTTTGACGAAGATTTATTGCAACATTCAAAACAAATTTATAAAAGCCCGGAATGGCCTAACAAGCCATTGTTCTATGTTTGTTGCCCTTCGAAGACTGATGATTCTGTAGCACCTGAAAATCATGAAAATCTTTTTCTTCTCATGCCTATAGCCCCCGGATTGGAAGACAATAAATTATTGCGTGAAAAATATTTTGAAATAATGATGAAGAGATTAGAAAAGCAGGTAGGCGAAGAAATAATGAGTCATATTGATTTTAAAAAAAGTTATTGTGTCAATGATTTTGTGACGGATTATAATTCTTATAAAGGCAATGCCTATGGCCTTGCTAACACACTTATGCAGACTGCAATTTTGAAGCCGAAGATCCGAAATAAAAAAATTAAAAACCTTTTTTATACAGGCCAGCTCACGGTTCCGGGACCTGGCGTGCCGCCTTCACTTATCTCTGGCAAGATCGCTGCCAAACAGATTTTAAACTATTTTAAAAACAAAAAGTATGAAGTACTTATTTGATAATTTGTCGGTACAGGTAAGTAAAATGACTACTCAAACCTATAGCACAAGCTTTTCACTAGGTATTTATTTTTTAAATAACCGCCTTCGAAATCCAATTTATTCAGTGTATGGTTTTGTGCGGCTGGCAGATGAAATAGTGGACAGCTTTGAAGGATTTGACAAACAATATCTTCTTGAAAAATTTAAAGAAGAAACCTTTGAATCTATTGCCAGGCGTATATCTGTCAATCCTTTATTAAATTCATTTCAACAAACGGTTCACCAGTATCATATTGATCAGCATTTAATTGAAACGTTTTTGAAAAGTATGGAAATGGATTTGGAAAAAGTAGATTATAACAATGAAAAGTACCAACATTATATTTTAGGCTCTGCGGAAGTTGTGGGTTTAATGTGCCTTCAGATTTTTACTGAAGGGGATGAAAAAATGTATCATGATTTAAAGCCGTTTGCAATGAGGTTAGGCGCTGCGTTTCAAAAGGTAAATTTTTTGAGAGACATGAAGGATGACTACCAGCTATTGGGAAGGACTTACTTTCCTAACGTAGATATGAGTGAGTTTAGTATTGATGCAAAAAAACAAATCGAAAATGAGATAGAAGAGGATTTCAGGGTGGCGCTGTCAGGTATAAAAAAACTTCCCCGGTCTTCGAAAAGTGGTGTTTACCTGGCTTACGTATATTATGTGTCGTTGTTCAATAAAATTAAAAAATTACCGGCGCACAGGATTCTTACTGAAAGAGTAAGGATCAATAATGGTAAAAAATTGGGACTGATGTTAAATAGCTTATTAATTAATAAATTGAATTGGGTATAAAAAAATGTGGTTGGTTACATTAATTTCTAATAGTAAAATGAAAGTCTATCATTATAAAACCGAGCAATTTTTACCAACGGATATAAATACCGCGTGGCATTTTTTTTCGTCTGCAAAAAACTTAGCCAAAATAACTCCGCCTGAATTGGGTTTTAAAATTCTAACAAATTTAGACGGTAGGGATATTTACGAGGGCATGCTTATTGAATATACAGTGAAGCCTTTATTTGGAATTCCTTTGGATTGGCAAACTGAAATTTGGAAGATTAAAAAACCGGAAATGTTTATCGACAAGCAGTTGAAAGGGCCCTATACAATTTGGGAGCATACGCACGAATTTATTCAACAAGAAAAAGGTATTTTGATGAAAGATGCGGTAAGATATCAGTTGCCGTTTGGGATTATTGGAAGGATGGCTCATTCATTGATTGTGAAACAAAAAATTGAACGAATCTTTAATTACAGAAAAGAGATTTTAAACAAAATTTTTACAGAAAATGGAAACAATATTATTTAATTCCGTTATTGTCCTTGCTGCCTTTATTGGTATGGAAGGCGTAGCCTGGCTTGCTCACAAATA
Source organism: Hanamia sp. (assembly GCA_036566285.1). Classification (GTDB taxonomy): domain Bacteria; phylum Bacteroidota; class Bacteroidia; order Chitinophagales; family Chitinophagaceae; genus Ginsengibacter. Next base: position 4,510 of record DATCWN010000217.1, on the reverse strand, counting down.
CATCATGCACGGGCTGCTTTGGAAGCTGCACAAAGACCATCACAAAAAAGAATCTGATGGCTTTATAGAACACAATGATTTCTTCTTTTTAATTTTTGCATTGCCAGGCATTGCGTGTTTATTTTTTGGAATGAGAAACGATTATAATTTTCTTTTTTGGATTGGGGTCGGCATCACTTTATACGGCGTCGCTTATTTTCTGATTCATGATATTTTTATTCACCAGCGGTTTAAAATTTTCAGAAATTCTGATAATGTTTATTTTAAAGCGATTCGCCGTGCGCACAAAATGCATCATAAACATTTAACCAAAGAAGATGGGGAATGCTTTGGGATGTTGTGGGTCCCTTTTAAATATTTGCGCGATGCGAAAAATAAAAAATATCAATTACAAAACCAAGGAAGTTCAATTAAGGACAACTAAAAAGAACACATGAAATCCCTTTACTTTTTTGTTGATTTCTTTACGGTGATTGTGCCCCTTATTTTTTCTTTTCATCCAAAAATAAAATTTTATAAAACGGGGAAGCAGTTTGCAATTGCTGCTATTTCCGTTGGCATACTTTTTATCACCTGGGATTCAATTTTTACAAAACTTGGTGTTTGGGATTTTAATCCACGTTATGTTTCCGGAATATATTTTTTAAATCTTCCGATTGAAGAAATATTGTTTTTCATCTGCATTCCCTTTTCATGTGTTTTCACTTTTTACTGCCTTGATAAATTTTATAATCTTGCGTGGAATCGAAATACAGAGAATATTTTTTGCATCGTCTTTTCAACTCTTTTATTGATAACCGGATTTCTATTCCTCCATAAACTTTATACTTCTGTAACGTTTATCAGTACTGCAATTGTTTGTCTTCTTTTACAATTTGTATTTAAGATTGATTGGTTTGGCAAAGCAATAAGCGTGTATGCGTTACTGTTAGTTCCATTCCTGGTTGTGAATGGAATTCTTACCGGTACAGGATTAGAGGAGCCGGTGGTTAGCTACAACAAAATAGAAAACCTGAATATTCGTTTGTTTACGATTCCGCTGGAAGATGTTTTTTATGGGTTTGAATTATTCGTGTTGAATTTGTTTATCTATTTGAAATTGTCAAAATTTCGATTGGCAGCCAGGAAATCCGGTGATAAAAAGAGCCTGATTAATCCCCAAATTCCTCTCTATGAAAAAGACATTGCAAATAGCTAATGGCGTGGCTTTAATTGCTACTATCATTGTCAATTATCTTTCTAATACCGGTGTTTTTAATGGGAATACGATGAAGACTATTTCTGATAAATACCATAATTATTTTACACCTGCAGGATATGCTTTTTCTATCTGGGGATTAATTTATATTGGCTTGCTTGCTTTTGTGATTTATACCGGGAAAGGGCTTTTTAAAAAAGCAGAAGACGAATGGCCTGTATGGGAAGTCGGATGGTGGTTTGTGGTTTCATGTGCGGCCAATTCGTTTTGGGTGATCGCATGGCTTTATGATTACATCGGCCTTTCGGTTGTGTTAATGGTTGTTTTACTTTTTTCCTTGATAAAAATTATTCTAAATACCCGCATGGAATTAGATGATCTTCCACTAAAAAAAATCGCCTTTGTATGGTGGCCATTTTGTCTTTATTCCGGCTGGATAACCGTAGCGCTGATAGCAAATGTAGCGGCTTACTTGACTAAAATAAAATGGGATGGATTTGGGATTTCTGAAATTACCTGGACACTTATCATGATTATCATTGCAGGCATCATTAATTTAATAATGACCTGGAATCGTAACATGCGCGAATATGCTTTGGTCGGCGTTTGGGCACTTGTGGCGGTTGCCGTGAGCAATTGGAACGGCGAAAAACCGATTGTTTATTGTGCCTTAATAGTAGCGGGAATTCTCTTTATTAGTTCATCAGTACATGCGTATAAAAACAGGGCAAGTAATCCATGGAAGAGATCCATTGCGTGAAATAAGCGCCAATAAAAAGAGTTTTCTTGATGCTTAAAAATTGATCTGTAAATGCAAAAGCTAAATGTTTTTTAATGCTAAATGAAAAGCAGGAAATAAGTATTTGCTGGCTAAGAAGAGATTTGAGGTTAGAAGATAATACGGCCTTGTATCAAGCGCTGATAAAGGGTTTCCCTGTTTTACCATTTTTTGTTTTTGATACGGAAATTCTCAAACAGCTTCCTGATAAGGAAGATAAAAGAATCGTTTTTATTTATCAAAATCTTAAAAAAATTAATTCCTTTTTAAAGCAATATCATTCTTCGCTTTATGTTTTACATGATACTCCACTTGCAGCTTTTAAAAAATTGTGTGATCGGTTTACTATAAAAGCGGTTTTTGCCAATCATGACTATGAGCCTTATGCAATAACAAGGGATTTAGGTATTCAAAAATTTTTAGCCACAAAGAAGATTCCTTTTCATACCTACAAAGACCAGGTGATTTTTGAAAAGTCGGAAGTGATGAAGCCGGATGGAAAACCGTATACCATTTTTACTCCCTATTCCAAATTATGGAAACAAAAGTTTCGCGGCGAAAAAACAAAACGTTTTCCAAGCGAATCTTATTTATCCCATCTTTATGAAACAAATGATTTTCATTTTCCTTCTTTAGAAGAAATAGGTTTTAAAGAAGTTGAATTAGAAATTCCTGCATTAAATATTAATAAGCAAACTATCAGGAATTATGCTGAAACCCGCAACCATCCTGCAGCTGATGGCACCAGCCATGCAAGCGTTCATCTTAGGTTTGGAACTATCAGTATAAGGCGGTTGGCCAGCCTGGCGAGTGAATGGAGCGAAGATTGGTTGAATGAACTGATATGGCGCGAATTTTTTATGATGATACTTTTTCATTTTCCTTTTGTTGTACACAGAAGCTTCAAAGCAAAATACGATCATATTCAGTGGAGAAATAATGAATCAGAATTTGAACTTTGGTGTAAAGGGAAGACCGGGTATCCAATTGTGGATGCCGGGATGAGGCAGTTAAATGAAACAGGCTTTATGCATAATCGTGTACGCATGATTGTGGCAAGCTTTCTTTGCAAAAACTTATTAATTGACTGGCGGTGGGGCGAGGCCTATTTTGCAGAAAAACTTTTGGATTATGAACTCTCTTCTAATAACGGAAACTGGCAATGGGCGGCCGGATCAGGCTGTGATGCTGCACCTTATTTCAGAATATTCAATCCTTCGGAACAAATTAGAAAGTTTGATCCTCGTCTGGAGTATATAAAAAAATGGATAGAAAATTTTCGTCCCGGTTATCTGCCCGAAATTGTCTCGCATGATTATGCCCGAAAACGGGCGCTGGAAATTTATAAAAAATCATTGGCCCCGGAGAATAATAATTTGTGATTTAAAAATTCCCTTAGTTTTATTTGTTTACTATCGGAGAAGTTAACAATGGAGGGTTTTTAACTGGCTTTTAATGACCTTAATTCTTTTTAATTTTAGCTTAAAGTGGCCTCGCCAGGAATCGAACCTGGATCCGGAGCTTCGGAAACTCATATACTATCCATTGTACTACGAGGCCTTTCTGAATGATGCAATATTAAAAGTAAATTCTTAAAATTAATTTTAATTCCGGGTGCCAGCCAATATTTTTTTAAATATTGGCTGGCATCCGGCTTAGTACAAAAGAACGAAGATACTTTTCAAATGCATCTTACGGCTCTATCACAACGAAACCCGTACGCCGCCATTTACATTAAAGCCCTTTGTGTTGAATCCCCTGGTTACAAAATATTTTTGATCCGTTATGTTTTGAAGATCGGCAAAAACGGTAAACTTCTTATCAAACTTATATTGCCCGTAAAAGCCTAAAGTATAATATGCTTTTAATTCATTGGGGCCTTCAAAAGCCTTGCTTGCAGCTTTTAAAATTGTGGAAAGAAAAAGATCTTTTGTTGCCTGGTAGTTCAAAGAGAAATTAAAAATATTTTTTGGCCTTTTATAAAGGTTAAAAAAAGAAGTGTCTTTTCCTGAATTATTCGTCGTGGAAATCTCGCCATTTACATAAGTATAATTGAAAGAAGCACTCAACAGGTTTGTAAAATTGATTGAAGCTTCTGTTTCAATTCCATAATCATGCTGCTTATCTCCATTGATATATTTGCCAGACCATAGAAATACATCTTTGCCATCCCTTATAAACCCGGTAACTCTTGCGTTTATTTTATCAGAATAATATTGAATGCCGGTTTCATAACTGGTAGTAGTTTCAGGCTTTAGATCCTTGTTTCCAAATTCAGAATACAATTGATACAGCGAAGGCACGCGGTATCCCGAAGAAATATTGGCATATATTTTATAATGATCCTTTATTAAAAAAGACGGATTGATGGAAGAGGTATAATTGGTGCCATAAATGCTGTGATGATTCCAGCGACTGCCCAGCTCAATATTAAATCCTTCTTTCGCTTTTACATTCACCGAAGCATAACCACTGAATTGATGGGTTTTGACGCTATCGGAGGAAAGTGGCGTGGAGGGAAAACCATAATCAGG
>DATCWN010000002.1:0-3978 GCA_036566285.1 Hanamia sp. | reverse complement strand
CAACCTCACTTATTACTGTACAACAAGTAAAGATTGCCACGAAACTTCGGAGATTGCTTCGTTCCTCGCAACCCGAAGTTTCTCGCAATGACGTTCGTGAGTTTCGACAAAAATCCCCGAAATTCTTCGCAATGACGTTCGTTGTATTACTGCTTGTATACATAATTGAGTGGTTATTCCATTATTGCGGCCTCACTATCCGTCATTGCGAGTTTCGAAGAATGAAGCAAAGCAATCTCAGTTCCATCATTGCAACCTCACTTATTGCTGTACAACAAGTAAAGATTGCCACGAAACTTCGGCAAAAATCCCCGAAATTCTTCGCAATGACGTGTTACATACTTTGTTTATAACTTTAGGAAATTTCATACTCAAATTTAGAGTTTATTAGTGGTATTTCTTCTCAAACGCTATAAGGTTTTGCTTCCCACTAAGGCCGGGCTGAAAACCTTATAGGTTTCCTGGGGTGAGGCTTTCAGGTCTTCCAAAATTCCTTTCCATTTATTTTTATAAACCGGGTAACTGAAATTCTGCATTAATAATTTTTGATCGGGTAAATAGTGTTCTTTATCCAAAATCATTTTTGTGATGGCACTGGTAATTTCCTCTTCGTTTACCGGATTTACCAGCAATCCTAATTGGCCATTGAGAAGCGCATCCACTGAGCCATCCCTGTTTCCGGCTATCACAGGCTTGTTGTAATACATGGCTTCAATGAATACAATGCCAAATCCTTCTTTTTCACTCGGCATGATATAAATATCCGCCAGGTTAAAGTGATCCGCCAGGGCTTCGTCGGGAACAAAGCCGGCAAATATTACCTGGCTTTCCAACCGGTGGGCGCTTATCATTTTATCAAGACGCTCCTTTTCACGTTCATCATATTTACCCACTATCAGGTATTTTAGCCCCGGGAAGCTTGCCTTTAGTTTATGAAGGCTTTCTATTACCATATCATAGCCCTTATATCTTTCCCTTGCGGCGAGCCGGGTAAGGGTCATTAATACTCTGTCGGCGCTCGATATATGATACTTCGCCAACAGGGCTGTGTCTTTTTCTTTTTCTACCGGCTCTTCCAAAAAAGGATCCAGGCAATTGTTTAACACCTGTAATTTCTCCCGCGAAACTTTATTTAACTGAATCAGTACCTCCTCCGTGTATTGGCTTACTGCCAATATTTTATCGCACCTCAGCAACATGCGCTTCCTGATACCGGTGAAGGGTTCCCACACTTCTATGCCGTGAGCAATTAATATCAATTGGGTTTTTGGAGAAAATAATTTAATAAAAAAACCCACCAATAAAAGGTTAGCATGGCTCAAAATAACGATGTCATTTTTAACTCCATTGCGCACGCAGGCAGTCATAAACCTGAGCTTGTTAATTCCAAACCCGGTGAAGGCTTCGGCAGGAAAATATTTTTCATCCATATCTTTTTGCTTATCGTACATGGAGCAAATACTGACCTCATCACCTGACTCCCTGCCCAAATCGTACAAAGCTTTGCCGGCCACCTTACTCACTTTTTCTATGCCACCCGTGCTTGAAAATATTCTTAGAGTGAGAAAAAGTATTTTATTAGTCCGTGTGTCAGATCTTTCAATGGTCTCTGTAACCGGGAATTTGGGGGAAGATGAATATTTTTCCCAAACCGTTTCTCTTTTAATCCCGGTGGCACCAGAAGTAAAATCTGCCCGAAAGTTTTTAGTGAGTAATAATGTCAGAAACTGCGACCAATGCATACCGCCCGAAATGAAACGCTGGTATTCCCTCGTGCCGGGGCTTATAATATTTTTTGCGTAAGGATTGTTTGCCAGCCATTTTTCAAAAGGCAACCTGAATCCCATCTTTGGCCGGTTCCAGATAGATGGCGGCAAGATATTTTTAAACGAATCAATAAGAAGCTGCTTGGGGCGCTCTCCCGCATATTTAACCGATGATTTGATGCTATGGGCTAATTCTAAAAATTCCTTATCAAGATAGGGTATTCTTATCTCCACCCCGTGCGCCATGCTCATTACATCCGCATCTCTCAGCAACTGGTTTTGCATGTAGAGATTGGTTTCCATCCAGCTTGCCTGGTTCTTTGGAGTCAGTTGGGAAACGTCTTCACAAAGTGGTTGCTCTTCCAATAATTTCCAAACCTGTTCTTCGGGCAAATCCAGGTACCGTGCAATTTCATAAGGGATAAATTGCCCTCTTAAAAAAAGATATTTTCCTGTGGCGCCCCCTAAACTTAAATAGCCCATTCTCCGGAATTTCTTAAGCCCTGTATATTTGCCGGATCTTAAAAGCTTATTGGAAAGGGTTTCCAAATGCCCTACTATTTTCATCCTTTGGAAGCTGGGGTAACCGCCAAATAATTCATCTCCTCCAATACCCGACAGCACCGCCTTCAATCCTGTTTCCTTTGCATATTTACTGATAAACCAGGTATTGATGCCATCAGAACTGGGCTGGTCCATTGCCCGGAATATATCAGGCAATTTCTGATGAAATTCTTCTTCACGCAGGAGGTATTGATTGGGCGTACAATCCATCTTTTCCAGTAGCATGTCCTGGTATTTCTTTTCAGAAAATTCGGCATCTTCAAAAAACAGAGAAAGGGTATTCAGCTTCGCTTGCTTTTCCACGCTGGAAAGCATTGCGATAATACTTGAATCCAATCCCCCGCTTAAAAAAACTCCGATGGGTGCATCGGCAATAAGATGGCTTTTTACCGATTGGTACAAGCTGTCTTTTATCAAACTGATTGCCTGCTCACGGCCATTGATGGCTTCTGTAAAATGATATTGCTTAAACGACTCTGATTTCCAGGAGCCGCTTCGTATTTTGTAACATAAATAGGTTCCTTTTTTCAGAGGTTGTACCTGTTTTAAAACGGTTATGGGTTCGGGTAAATGGCCATAAGCCATCAGGTAAACCTGCCACAGCTTGTTTTCTTCCTGTAAATATGGGATGGGTTTAAATGCTCTTATTTCCGAAGCAAAAGCAAGTCCTTCTTTTGTGATGGCATAATACAGGGGCTTGATGCCTGCAGAATCGCGTACGAGATAAAATTTGCGTTCCACATTATCCCACAGCGCAAAAGCAAACATGCCACTTAACCTGCTGAATGATGCAGTGCCCCATGCGGCAAATGCCGCCAGGATTACTTCCGTATCACTTTCTGTTTTAAAAGTGTAACCGGCATTTTTCAACTCTGTTTTTAATTCCCGGTAATTGTATATTTCTCCATTAAAAGTTATTTCATACCTGTTGCCGGCGTAGCTCATGGGCTGATGGCCACAATTGGAAAGGTCAATTAAGGATAAACGGCGGTTGCCCAGCACCAGGTGATGTTCCTCTGAAACAAAAACTCCTTCGTCATCCGGCCCGCCATGCTGGAGCAGGCGGCACATCTCCTTTACCATCACCTTCAAAGAAGCTGTGGGAATGGATGGATTTATGATGCCGGCTATTCTACACACGGGGTGTTAGGGTGATGGTTAATTGGTTAATTGGTTGAATGGTTGAATGGTTAAATGGTTGAATTGTTGAATTGTTGAATGGGTTGATGGTCGAACCTTCAACACTGAACTTTGAGGCCATTATATCACCCCTTCGGGGTTCTGAAAAAAAATTATATTCCAACTATAATCATATCATCCCTTCGGGATTAAAGCCGGAACGGCTGATATGATTATAGAAAAACGAAAATCACAAAGTTCTAAAACCCTGAAAGGGTGATATGATTCTATTAGCTAAATGGCATTGAGCGAAACGCTTGCGCTATACACTGATTGTTGATGATTGAAGGTTAAATGGTTAATTAGTTAATTGGTTAATTGGTTAAATGGTTAAATGGTTGAATGGTTGAATGGGTTGATGGTCGAACCTTGAACACTGAACTTTGAGGCCATTATATCACCCCTTCGGGGTTCTGAAAAAAAATTATATTCCAACTATAATCATATCATCCCTTCGGGATTAAAGCCG
>DATCWN010000460.1:0-5143 GCA_036566285.1 Hanamia sp. | reverse complement strand
CGTGGCTTTTCTGGTTGTTGCGCATGAGTAAAAGGAGTATTCATCAATAAAATACACAGAAAAATAGCCATCGCACCTGGTTGAACCAACTTAAAAGTGGATATTATTTTCATAAAAATTTTATTATTTCCTGAATATTTTTATTGAATGATTTTGTATTGCAAAATGCAATGCGCATAATGATCCGTTACATAAATGTTGTTATCTTTTCCAGTTACGATACCCAAAGGAAAAGATTTACTATCGTCGAAAATTCCTGAAGCCAGCCATTGCAATTGATAATTTCCTTTCGAATCAAATTTCTGAATGCGGAAATTATAGCGGTCACTTATATACATTTCGCCATCAGCACTTACAGCAATCCCGTGCGGCTCGCTGAATTGGCCTCCTTTTGCATCAGTCCCTTCACCATAATCGCCCCATCTTTTTACCAGGTTTCCGCCTGGCGTAAAAACAGCAACACGATGATTTTGCCTGTCGCTCATTATTACGTTTCCTTCTTTTGTAATGGCTATTTCATGCGGCATATATAATTTGATGCCGATGCTTTCTGCCGATCCCCATTTTTCTATAAACTGAAGATTGGTTGTAAATTTCTGAACCCTGTAATTGAACGCATCTATTACGTATAAAACATCTTTGCCGTCAATGGCGATTCCATAGGGATATTTCAACTGCCCGTTTTCTGTTCCATAAGATCCTACGGATGATACATATTCTCCGTTGGGTAAAAATTTCTGAATCCTGTTATTATTCATATCAGACACAAAGACATTTCCTTTTGAATCAACAGCAATTCCGTAAGGATAATTGAAATCGCCTGCGGCAGTTCCCAACTTACCCCACATTAAAATGAAATTTCCTTCGGAATCAAATTTTTGAATACGGTGGTTGTGCTGATCAACCACATATACATTGGAGGCCTGATCTTTAGCTATCATTGCAGGAAATTTTAACTGACCAGGTTTGTTGCCGAACTCACCCCATTTTCTTACCAACACTACATTTGATTGTGAACTTCCCTGCAATGCTGCAGAAAATAATACGGTAATAAAGATAATTATTTGACTAAATTTTTTCATGATTTATGATCCTGTTTTAAGAATGATAGTAGCTTCATTATTTGGTGTTATCAAGTATTGTGATGAATTCTTCAATCACTTCTTTAGGTTGTGTAAGATTGCCTGTAACATAGTCTCTTCCAAATCCACCATTCTGGCTAATATGCTTATTTAGTGCAGTATATTTGGTTTTCAGATAATCCTTTACATTGATGTGGACATCCGGCTTTCCCCGTCCATTTCTTTGTGCATCTTTGTCTAACAACCATCCGTTGACAGTAACCCACAATTTTCCAACAGGTACCTTTTGCGCGATAGCTTTCTTAAATGCCAGGTACATCATATAACCGGCATTTCCATGGTCCATTTTTTCACCTCCTAAAGTATGTGTGATGACAATTTCCGGCTGATACTTTTTTAATAACTCAAAAACAAAATCAACCTCTTCATCAATATAGGTAGCGATTGGTATCAGCGGGCGTCCGGGAGGGTTGTAAGCAAGGTATTCGTCGGTACCGTAATAGACCATTTTGCGGCCTATGAAAAAAGTAGGTTCCTTGTAATTTAAAAAAACAGGCGTTGCCGGATAAACTGCGGCGGCAGCAATGGCTTCTTCTTCCCGTATCTGGCTTGTTTCCAGTGCACCTACCCGGTATTTATGCGGCGAATTGGAAATGGTAAAATTTGGTCCTTCATCATACCAGGGAGTTCTTTCGAGGTTACAACCATCAAGGTTGTTGATGGCACAAACATAAATTCCTTCATATCCCATAGCAACATATTTGGCAAGCGTTCCGCCCGCATTTTCATCAACGTCGTCGGCATGGGCGCCAAATATCAAAATACATTTACGCGGCTTTTCTTTTTGCTGGGCCGAAGCAGGATTTATCGAAGCCATAAGCAGAACTATCAGAAGTACTCTGCATATCTGAGACGATTGAATGATTATTTTCATACTGTTTTATTTTGCATTTTAGATTAACTAAAAATCCTCTACCATTTACTCTTACTGTAATCAGTTCTTATCCCTGAAATCAACCACATAAGCCTGTATCGGGAAATCACCTTTATTCCAGTCGCTGGCGAAGATTACACGACGCCCATCCGGTGAGGGACAACCATGCGCTTCAGCCAGGTATTGATCTGAAGAAGTAAGAAAGAGTGATTTATCCACCCGGATGTTACACAATCTCTCAACCTTTGTACCATCCAGTTTTACAGCAACCATTTCATTGATATAGGGTAAATATGCTGTATTGGTCGAAAGATTGGAATACGTTACATAGATCCATCCTGGCCTGTTTATATTTCGTCCGGATGTGTGGCTGGCATATCCTTTATTTACCAATACGGTTATTGTTCCGTCAGATAATTTTCTTTTTATAACAAGCCCGCTATAAGGAGCCGTTTTTCCAACGCCTGCCACCACCTCATCTCCATTCTCATCCACCTGTACATCAAAATGGCTGGGAAGCCCGTAGCGGCTATCAGACCATACCGTACTGCCATCACTTGCCTTTAATACTTTAATTTCATCATTGCCATGACCAATTATAATATAATTACCGGAAGAAGACATGGTACAATTATCCATATCTGTAATTTCTATATCAGGTCCTTTTGTGCGGTTTACCACATCGGCAACGAATAAGACGTTTTTATTATCACTGATTCGTTTTCCATAAACCGCTACTTTGGTACCATCCTTATTAAAATTCCCCTCACCCTCGCCAAACGTACAATTCGAATAACTTCTCAAATCCATTATCTCTGTAGAAACATCCGATACTACATCCCATTTTCCAAGGTGATTATTTCCAGTGCTACCGGTATGATACATAATGCGTGGCTCTGTATTACTCCAAAGAAGATGACTACCCGGCTTGTTCCTTGTAAACAATGCTTGGTAGGTATCTCCATCTAACCAAAGATTGGGTGAATGCCTGTTGAGATAGAGCATGGTTTGATCCGCATTCCAGGGCTGTATTTTAGAATAATTATGCCTTAACTGTTGTTGTGCCCAAACAGAACCAGGAACATTTTGAATAGCATCGCCAGGGTTCCCCACAATCCTTGTGATTTTAGTTTTAAAAACAGGATCAATAACTGTCTGAAGATATCCCGGTTTATTCAAAGATGGTGCAGGCCAATAAGTAACCTGGTTAGTTATCAGGTCATCAGAAGGTTGGTCAACCGGCGAACCCGGATTATCATTCTTGGAGCAGGCTGCCAGTAATAACAGTGCGAGGTATAAGAAGAATCTGAATGGATGCCTTTTCATATTGTTTTCCCTTTCTTAATAATATTTTTTAGTATCGCCTGTATTCGCTTTTAAAAAAAATCATTTTTTCCTGATAACCTTATCTCTAAAATCGGCGATATACGCCTGTACAGGGTAATTACTGCTATCCCAATCGCTGGCAAAAATAACCCGCGTTCCATCCGGCGAAGGAGATCCGTGAGCCTCGGCTGCATAAGTAAATGAGTTAGAATGTATGTTGCCAATTCTTTCTACCCTTGTGCCATCCAGCTTCACCGCCACTATTTCGTTCTGATAAGGATAATAAGAAGGTTCGTCCCTAAGGTTATAGGTAACATAAACCCAACCCGGCCTGTTTATATTTCTTCCTGAAGTATGGGAAGCGTATCCTTTATCAACCAATACAGTGATCTTGCCATCAGCCAGTCTTCTTTTAATAACCATTCCATTGTAAGGATGACTCTTCGCTACGCCTGCCACCACTTCATCTCCGTTTTGATCTACCTGCACATCAAAATGACTTGGAACTCCATACCGGCTTTCGGTCCAAAGAACTTCTCCATCGCTTGCCCGGCGTACTTGTATTCTATCGGAACCTCCTGCAAAATCACCATCAATTACGATGTAATTACCAAGAGGAGAAATGGTACAATTATCTAAAGTTGTTACCGGAATATCAGCGCCTTTTGTTTTCTTCTCCACATCTACGATGAAGATCATTTTCAAACTATCTTTCTCTGCATATACCGCTGCTTTTTTACCATCTGCTGAAAAATTTCCTTCACCTTCCCCAAATGAGCACTTGGTATATTCGCTCAGATCTATCAAGGTGGTGGAAATATCGTTTACTACATCCCACTTTCCTAACTCGCATTTACCTTTTGAAGATAACAGGTAATACATGATATTGGGTTCTGTATGGCTCCAGCGAAGATCCTTCCTGGGCCTGTCAGGATTTCCTTTATCAAAAGTTCTGGTAAAGAGTACTTCGTAAGTATTTCCGTCCAGCCAGATATGAGGATAATGTCTGTCCAGAAATAGCATTGTCTGATCGGCATTCCAGGCTTGTCTTTTAGAATAACCATGCCTTGATTCCTTTGCCGGCCACACTTTGCCCTGAACATTGGGAATCTGCTTACCGGGATCGCCGGTAATACGTGTAATTTTAGTGCCAAAAACAGGATCAGTAAAGGTTTGAAGGTATCCTGGTTTCTGAACGTTGGGAGCAGGCCAGTATATATCCCTTTCGGTTTTAAGGTTATAATGAATGCTGCTGATTGTATCACCCAAATAATTAACCTGGGCATTGCCCCGGATAGACAACACAAAGAGAAGGGATGAAAATACGATCTTATTAAAAATATAATTTTTCATTGCTCTTTTAAGCATTTTCTTATTTATATAAAATGTCTGATAAACCCGAATAATACTAACACTGATCTATACACGCTTTTTTAAAATTGATACAATTATTGCCCCTATTCATTCAGCTTTTAAAAAAGGGTGTGAACTTCTGCAAGTGCCAATAACACCAAACCGGCACCATGATAATCATCATCTTTTGAAGACCTGTTATTGTAATATTCAAGATCGTCTCCAATAGAAGTACTCATGCAAACCTTATTAATACTTCCGTTAGCATTGATTTGTTGTTCCAACCCTGCAAACGCTTTTTTCACACTCGGCAGATATGATTTATTAAGCCATCCTTTATTAATACCTCTTGCTATAGCATAAGTAAATTGTGCACTACTGGATGTCTCAACTCCCCATGACAATTCAGGATGATCAATTACCTGGTTCCATAAGCCGGAAGCTGACT
>DATCWN010000462.1:0-23034 GCA_036566285.1 Hanamia sp. | reverse complement strand
ATCTTAGTTATGCCATTGGCAAAAGAAATGATGTGAAATTTGATATCCGAAATTCTTCCAAAATACATTTTGGTTATATCAACTATTTTTGACCAAATGAAAATGAAAAAAGTTGCCTGTTTTTTTATAGTTTGTATGCTTCTCGTGTGCAACGTTCCAGCATTTGCCCAGGCAAAAGATTCTTTATTAAAAAAGCCGGATACCAGTTTAAAGATCAGAAAAAAACCTGCGCCTAACTTCACAGATAGTAATCTAAGAAAAAAGAAAAAAGATACGCTGGCAATAAACCATTTAAAAAAAATTAATCAACGGATTGATACATTACCAAAGGTTACTCAGCCAAAAGAAACTTCAATTAGCAATCAAGATACAATACAAACAGATTCTTTAAACCGGCCTGTAAAAGATTCGCTATCATTAAGCCAGGCAGTTGTTGTCAAATCGCGCGCAAACGTTATTGATAAGTTATTAGCGAGGAATAAATGGATTAACACCAACGATTCCGCTGTTTACTTTTTAGAAGAGGAAAGAAATCCTATTGGAAAAGAATTTTTATTTTATTCCTTGTGCGTGGTAGTGCTGATACTTGGTATTTTCAAAACCTTTTTCAGTGGTTATTTCAATAATCTTTTCAGGGTTTTTTTCAATACTTCGCTCCGCCAAACTCAATTGACCGACCAATTATTACAGGCAAAACTTCCCTCCTTAATTCTGAATATTTTTTTTACGGTTACAACGGGTATATATATATGGCTGCTTTTTATTCATTTTAATCCTCCCAGGTTGATAAGCGGCAGGCTATTGTTGCCGTTTTGTATCGTTAGCGTGGCGGTTATTTATCTCATAAAATATTGTCTTCTTAAATTTATGGGCTGGGTTTCGGACATTCAACAAAGCACGGACAATTATATTTTTGTAATTTTTTTGGTGAATAAAATTACAGGAATTTTATTGGTGCCTTTTATAATAGTACTTGCATTTTCGCCGGAGAACTGGCTATCCTCTATTACTACTATTTCCGCGCTATTTCTCGGATTGTTTTTTTTATCGAGATATGTAAAAAGTTATGGGGTTGTAGAAAAGAAAATGCCTCTAAATCCATTTCACTTTATCATTTATATAATAGGAGCCGAAATAATTCCATTACTGATTCTTTATAAAGTAGCGGTAGATTATCTGGTATAAAATTGGCCTTTATTATCAAAAATCTATCTTGATAAAAAAACTTAACTTTGCCGACACACTACATGAATTCTAAATCAGATATACTAGCTCCAACGCCTGAAGCTAAAACAATTAAGGAAATTCAGAACATCCTTATAACTCAGGCCCGGCCCGAAAACGACAAATCTCCTTATTTTGAGATGGCGAGAAAGTACAAAATTAACATTGAGTTTCAGCCGTTTATAAGAGTTGCGCCTATCTCTTCCAAAGAATTTAGAAAACAAAAAATTGACATCCTGTCTTTTTCTGCCATAATCTTCGCAAGTCGAAATGCTATTGATCATTTTTTTCGCATATGTGAAGAAATGAGAATAACGATATCGCCGGAGACTAAATATTTCTGCGTTACGGAATCGGTGGCACTTTATCTACAGAAGTTTATACTATACCGCAAACGGAAAGTTTTTTACGGAAACGATGGAACGAATAAGAGCCTCTTTGACGAAATAAGCAAATATAAAGAGCAGGAAAAGTTTTTATACCCGTGTTCGCATTCCTTTGACAGTGAAATTACCAACTGGCTAATTTCAAATAACTGTGTTTATGCCACACCGGTACTGTATGAAGTTATTTCAAATGATATAAGAGAAACGCTGAATAAACATCATTATGAAATTATTTGTTTTTTTACGCCGCTTGGCGTAAAAAGCTTTAAAGAAAACAGCCCTAATTATGTTCAAAACGGAACTTTGATTGGGGCATTCGGAGATAATACCCGAAAAGCGGTAATCAGCGCCGGCCTACGCCCTGATATTATTGCACCACAACCAAAGGCTCCAAGTATGGTTTCCGCGCTGGAAGCTTTTCTCTCAGGACTAAAAAAGAAATAGATCCCTCCGATTTTCTTAAAAAATTTTTCTTAGCTAAAAAAAGAAAACCTCCTGTTTTAGAAGGAGGTTTTAAAGCAAAATATTTGTTTTTCTTTTTGAAAAAAATCCGGATTATTTCTTAATCAATTCTCCAAAATAATGCACGGTTCTTACTAACTGCGAAACGTAACTCATTTCGTTATCGTACCAGCTTACCGTTTTCACTAATTGATTTTCACCAACAGTAATCACTTTGGTTTGGGTAGCATCAAACAAAGAACCATAGTGCATGCCGATAATATCGGAGCTTACTATTTCATCTTCATTGTATCCGTAGCTTTCGTTGGAAGCGGCTTTCATAGCAGCATTCACTTCTTCTACAGAAGTTTTTTTGTTAAGAATACAAGTAAGGTCTGTAAGAGAGCCGGTAATTACAGGAACCCTTTGGGCCACACCATCAAGTTTGCCATTTATTTCTGGCAATACCAATCCGATTGCTTTTGCAGCGCCGGTGCTGTTAGGAACGATGTTGGCAGCAGCAGCTCTTGCCCTTCTTAAATCTCCTTTTGGATGCGGTGCATCCAATGTGCTTTGGTCGTTCGTATATGCATGAATGGTAGTCATGAACCCGGTAGCAATTCCGAAAGTATCGTTCAATACTTTTGCCATAGGCGCCAGGCAATTGGTAGTGCAGGATGCGCATGAAATAATAATTTCACTGCCATCAAGAATATTGTGGTTTACATTAAATACAATTGTTTTTACGCCACCTGTTGCCGGTGCAGAAACCACTACTCTTTTGGCGCCTGCTTTAATGTGCGCTTCAGCTTTAGTTTTATCTGCAAAAAAACCGGTACTTTCTATCACCACATCCACATCGTGTGCACCCCAGGGGATTTGTGTGGGATCTTTTTGCGCATAAATTTTTATTTCTTCGCCATTTACTATTATTGAATTGTCAGTGTTTTTTACTTCGCCGTCAAATCTTCCTTGTGCACTATCATATTTTAATAAATGCGCCAATTGCTTAGGGCTTGTCAAATCGTTGATAGCCACTACATCTATTCCTTCCATGTTATAGATCTGCCTGAAAACCAAACGTCCAATTCTGCCAAAACCATTAATGGCAACTTTTACTGTGCTCATACTTATATGTTTTTATTTTAAATTTAGGTTGCAAATTTACGCTTTGTAGAATTAACTTTCCTGTTTAAAGTAAAAATGAATTACCAGTAAAAGAGTTCTTTCTGAAAAACACTTTTAAATTCTTCAAAAGATAGTCTCATAAATTCAGGAATATTTTCAGTACGATTTTTTTGGAAGTTAGCTTTTAAGTCGTGCTATTTGTTCTTTCCACTTACGTATTTATTTCCTTTCACGTAAAAGCGATACGGTAGCAAACCATCTGCGCCGGCACTTTCCACACCAATTCTTATGCTGATTCCTAAATCTTTTTCTGAAACCATAAAACCATCATTCAGCAAATAAATTTCATTATCCAAAAGATGCGCGCCGGAATGATGCTTGAAAATACCCAGCGCTTTTCCAACATTTCCGGGACCGCGTGTAAGTGTTTTATCCAGAGCTTTTTTCCCGGTTCTTTCGAGCATAATGTCAATTCCTTTCATAGGTTCTATGGCTCTTATTAAAACCGCATCGGGTATTTCTTTTTCATTGGTAACAATGTTCAACATCTGGTGCATGCCATAGCATATATAAATGTAAGCGGTGCCTGGAGCGGCGTACATGATTTCATTGCGTGCGGTTCTTTTGCCGCCAAAAGAATGGGAAGCCTTATCGGTAATCCCAACATACGCTTCAGTTTCTACTATTCTTCCGGAAGTGATAAAGCCATCAATATCAGTAACCACAATTTTTCCCAATAATTCTTTGGCGATTTGAACCACATTTTTTCGATTGTAAAATGATATTGGAATTTTCTTCATCGTTCAAATTAACAAAACATCTTTTAAATTTTTGAGTACAAAAAAATTATATTTGTTTGAATACATTTTCTATACTTGACATAACCCGATTCTTTTGCTGGAGGAAATTATCATAGCCATTCAGGCATACTTTAAGGCTCACAGATTCATTGTAAAAAATAAATTGTGGAAATGGATTTTCATACCCGGAATTATTTATGCCGTTCTTTTTGTGGTGGGTATTTATTTTTTTTGGGAATCCGCCACTTTTATAATTGACCTTTTACTTTCAAAAATGGGAGTGAAAGACTGGCTAAAAAGAGAAAATGCGCACTGGTTGAATTTCATTTTTATTTTTGGCCAAATAGTACTTCAGCTTATTTTGATGTTGTTTTATTTTTCATGGTTCAAGTATTTATTTCTCATTGTCGGCTCACCGTTATTTGCTTATTTAAGTGAAAAAACAGAAGCCATTCTTTTAAATAAAGAGTATCCTTTTTCTTTAAAAAGATTCATTACCGATATTATAAGAGGCATTAGCATTGCCTTACGAAACACACTGTGGCAAACGGTTTATACGATTTCTATTTTGTTATTAGCATTGATACCGGTATTGGGTTGGATCACTCCTTTGCTGGCTTTATTTGTTGAATGTTTTTATTTTGGATTTTCAATGCTCGATTATACGAATGAGCGCAAAGGACTTTCATCTTCCCTAAGCATTGATTTTATCAACAGGCATAAAGGGTTGGCCATTGGAAATGGGATGGTGTTTTATTTGATGCATGGATTGCCGGTGATCGGCTGGATTTTCGCACCAGGATACGCGGTAATTGCTGCCACTTTAAGTTTGCAACAAAAAGAAAGTCTGGCAACATAAATTTATAAAAAAATATTTTTCAATGGTCTATCTTATTCCCTCATTTCTTTCCGAAAATGCAATAGAAACTATTCCACCTTACGTGCTAACCGCTGTAAAAAATTGCCAGGTAATTTTTGCAGAGAATGAAAGAACCTCGCGTCGTTTTCTAAAAGCGATGGATAAAGAAATTGTGATTGACGAGTATGAATGGTACGCGATTCATAAAGCAGAGATTGAACAAATAAATCTTTTTAAACAAAGGATTAAAGAAGGAAAAAACATCGCCATCATCAGTGAAGCCGGTTGTCCAGGCGTGGCAGATCCCGGTCAGATATTAGTGAATGAAGCACAGAAGATGAATGTAGTGGTAAAACCATTGGTGGGGCCAAGTTCTATTTTGCTGGCTTTAATGGCAAGCGGGTTAAACGGCCAGCACTTTAGCTTTCATGGCTATTTGCCTATAGATAATTTGGAAAAAATAAAAAAAATAAAAGAACTGGAAGAAGCCTCTTCTCGTGAAAAATGCACACAAATATTTATTGAAACGCCATACCGGAATAATAAATTAATTGAAACCATTTTGCAACATGGCAAACCAACTACTCAACTATGCATTGCTTCTGAAATAACATCGCCGGATGAGTGGATAAAAACAAAAACCCTTGCTGATTGGAAAAAAGAGAAAATTGATTTACATAAAAAGCCAGTAATTTTTTTATTACATGGATAGGATTTGACAACTTTTAATAGCTGTTATACATCAAACAAACCAGGCCCTTTCAAATTCGGATGCGGCACTTTTCCTAAATGCGTATATGCTTTTGCAGTAACTTCTCTTCCACGCGACGTGCGCATAATAAACCCTTCCTGGATTAAAAACGGTTCGTAAACTTCTTCCAACGTTCCGCTTTCTTCACCCACCGCTGTGGCAATGGTGGTAATACCTACGGGGCCGCCTTTAAATTTTTCAATGATTGTGCTTAAAATTCTATTGTCCATTTCATCCAAACCATATTCATCCACATTCAAGGCTTTTAAGGAATGCTTTGTTATGTTCAAATCAATAATGCCATTGGAAAGTACTTGTGCAAAATCTCTAACTCTTCTTAACAAGCCATTGGCTATTCGCGGCGTGCCACGGCTACGGCCTGCAATTTCTGTGGCCGCGTCTGAAGTTATTTTTGTATTCAAAATAGAACTTGAGCGCAAAATTATTTTTTGCAAAGTAGCCGCATCATAATATTCCAATCTTGACTTTATCCCAAACCTCGAAAGCAACGGAGAAGTAAGCAGGCCGCTTCTGGTGGTAGCGCCAATTAACGTAAAGGGATTTAAATTGATTTGTACGCTTCTTGCATTCGGTCCGGTATCAATCATGATGTCAATCCGATAATCTTCCATAGCTGCATACAAATATTCTTCTACTACGTTGCTTAATCTATGGATTTCATCAATGAATAAAACATCATTGGCCTCAAGATTCGTGAGCAAGCCTGCAAGGTCGCCGGGCTTTTCAATAACGGGACCACTGGTTTCTTTAATATTTACGCCCAATTCATTAGCTACAATACGGCTCAATGTCGTTTTACCCAATCCCGGGGGGCCATGAAAAAGAATATGATCAAGCGCCTCGTTACGCATTTTGGCGGCTTTAATGAATATGCGCAGGTTTTCTATTATCTGCTTTTGTCCGCTGAATTCTTCAATCACAGCAGGGCGTATGTTATTCTCAAACTCTTTATCAGCAGGCGATAAGACTTCTTTTTCTTTATTTAGATTTTGATTCAATACTTATTTTTTGAGCATTGTAAAACTAAGTAATGATTTTTAGATTTTAAATTTGTGTGATTAAACCTTTATCCTTCAACTTTGAAAGCTTCAACCTTCAACCCACTCACCTGCTCCATTTCACCATTAGTAAAATGAAACAGTTTAAACAAAACCTTTACCTATAAATTTGTAATCATGCGGAAAACAACCATGCGATATTGGATATGTCAGATATTGGGCTGGGGCGGATGGAGTATGCTTAACCTTTTCTTCGTTTATCTTTTTGCCCAGGATTTTTATCTAAAATCTGATGAAAGAAGGCATCTCTTTTTTATGGTACTTTTTATCCAGCTCTTTTGGTATATTTTATCCACTCACTTACTAAGACTTTCTTTAAAAAAAACTAAATGGCTCAATTTTTCTACCGATAAAGTCATCGGTTTATTTATTGTGAGTGTAACGCTAACCGGCTTGCTAAGTTATTATGGCGCTAAGACAACCGCGGTGGCTTCAGAAAACTCTTTGGTTGAATATGAAAAACAGGAAAACCTGAAGCAGGCTATATCAAAAGAAAAAGACAAAGACCTTGAAGGAACTCAATATTACCTCGCCACAAAAGACAACCCAAAAGATTCGCTGAACTATGCAGCGGCACAAAAAATAAAACAAAGCACAGGCTGGTACCGAGACCATAACGGAAACTGGAAATATGAAGATCCTCGCAAGGGAAGATTTTGGTGGGACATCATTTTTAATTTCATTCTCGTTGCATTATGGCTGCTCATTTATATGGTATGGCATTATTTGGTAAGAAACCGAAAAGATGAAGTGGATAAATTAAATCTTGAAAAAACGGTAAAGGAACTGGAGCTTAAAACCATTAAATCGCACATTAACCCGCATTTTATTTTTAATTCTTTAAATAGCATCCGGGCATTGGTGGACGAAAATCCGAAACGTGCCAGAACCGCCATTACAGAGCTTTCCAATATTTTACGGAGTAGTTTGCAAATAGAAAAAATGGAAACGGTTCCTTTGCAAAAAGAGCTGGATATTGTAAAAGATTATCTGGCTTTGGAACAAATGCGTTTTGAAGAAAGATTGAAAGTGGAAATGGAGATTGATGAAGATACGCTTACTCAATTTGTGCCGCCCATGATGTTGCAAACTTTGGTGGAAAACGCTATCAAACATGGCATCAGTAAAAGAATTAACGGTGGCGTTATAAAAATACTTTCACGGTTTACAGGAAGCGATTTTGAATTAATCGTACAAAATACAGGTATGCTGGAAGTAAATGCCGATGATGGCTTTGGATTTAAAAGCACCCGCGACCGGTTAAAAATTTTATACAACGGCCGTGCTTATTTTGGCGTGGGAGAGATTGAGGGTAATAAGGTAGAAGCCAGAATTGTGATGCCCGTTATTTATTAAATTGCAAATTAAAATTTTATTTTTAATTAAAATATTTCGGCTATGCTAAAAGTAATCCTGATAGATGATGAGCGCCTTGCCCGGAGCGAGCTTAAGAGATTGTTGCAGGAATTTCCTGATGTGGAAATAATAGGAGAGGCTGCCAACGCAAATGAAGGAATAGAAAAAATTGAGACCCTGAATCCCGACCTTGTTTTCCTTGATATTCAAATGCCGGGAAAAACGGGTTTTGATATGCTGACCCAGCTTGAAAAAGCGCCGCATGTAATTTTTGTAACAGCGTATGATGAATATGCATTAAAAGCCTTTGAAGTAAATGCGCTTGATTATTTAATGAAGCCGGTAGAGCCGAGACGCCTTGCGGATGCTTTATTAAAAGTGCGCCAAAAGGATGAAGAAGAATTGCTTTCTTATAATAACCGAGGGATGCTCGGTGAACACGACCAGGTTTTTGTAAAAGATGGTGAGCGCTGCTGGTTTGTAAAGCTTTCTGAAGTGCGCCTTTTTGAAAGCGTAGGAAATTATGCAAAAGTTTTCTTTGGCACAAACAAGCCGCTCATTCTAAAATCATTGAATGCTTTAGAAGAAAGATTGGATGAAAAAGTTTTTTTCCGGGCAAACAGAAAACACATTATTAATCTGCGGATGATAGAAAAAATCGAACCTTATTTTAATGGTGGCCTTTTATTAGATTTGATCGGTGGAGAAAAAATAGAAGTAAGCCGCAGGCAGGCAGTGAAGTTTAAAGAGATGATGAGTTTGTAAGAAGTAGCACGATAGCAAGTCATTGGTAGTGCATACAAATATGTAAACATAAACATCATACATCAAACTTTTGACACACAAATTACACATCACACATCGTACATCACACAACAACATCATACTTCGTAATTAACCATTCTCATGAAAATATTCATCACCTTACTTTTTACAGGCTTTACCAGCCTGTTTTCTTTTGCCCAAAATATTGATAAAATTATTAACGCTACAGAAGTAGAGCGTATAGAAAAAGTGCTTTCGTCTGATGATATGCAGGGACGAAAAACCTTTACTCCTTCAATTGACAAAGCAGCGGATTTTATTGCCGGTGAATTTGAAAAATCAGGATTAAAATATTTTGATGGATTGAAAAGTTACAAGCAACCTTTTTCAATGATAAAAGCAGAATTGATTTCTGCTTCGGGAAGTATGGACAATCATCCCGTGAATCCGGATAACATTATCCCGATTGCTACAGATGCCAAATTAAGTTTTAATGAAAAATCAGGTTACACAAAAGTTATTATAGACAGTACTGCCAACCTTGTGAGAGAAGTTTTTAATCTGATAAAAAGCAATAAAAAATACCTGGTATTGATAAATAATTTTCACGCAAAAAACTTTAACCGCTTAAAGGGCTTCAACCGTGAAAGCTTTGAAACAAAAACGCCAATTGTTTTGGTGCTGTCTGATGAAAATCCTTCAACTTATAATTTTGAAATTAAAAATGAAATCACGTCTTCATCCCTTGCAAACGTAGTTGGTGTATTGCCGGGAAAAAGCAGAAAAGATGAGTACGTAATTTTCTCAGCGCATTACGATCATCTGGGAATTGGGAAACCAGATGCAAAAGGAGATTCCATTTACAACGGAGCCAATGACGATGCAGCCGGAACCACCGCCGTGATTATGTTAGCGAATTATTTTAGTCAATTAAATAATAATGAACGCACCTTACTATTTGTAGCTTTTACTGCTGAAGAAATTGGCGGCTTTGGCTCGCAATATTTTTCCCAACAAATTGATCCTGAAAAAACGGTCGCGATGTTCAACATTGAAATGGTTGGAACCCAAAGTAAATGGGGTAAGAACAGTGCTTACATTACTGGGTATGAAAAATCGGATTTCGGAAAAATATTACAGACAAATTTATCTGGTAGCAACTTTTATTTTGAACCGGACCCTTATCCGGCCCAAAATTTATTTTATCGTTCAGACAATGCAACCCTTGCCGCGCTTGGCGTTCCGGCACATACCATCAGCACTTCCAAAATGGATAATGAACCTAACTACCACCAGCAAAGTGATGAAATAGAAACGTTGGATATGAACAATATGGCGGAAATAATAAAAGCCATTGCACTCAGCAGTAAAACAATTGTAAGTGGAAAAGATACGCCCACAAGGGTGGAGAAAAGATAGGAATTAATTGATTTTATCAATTGTCCGGGATGATATAAATTCGGTGGATAATTTATGTTATTCAGAATGCTTTGAAATTTCTACAATAACTTAAATCCTAGTTTTAGCAAAATCAGGATCTCTCCCCGCAAAAACAATGGCAGTAATAACAATTATATTTTGTTGCTCATCAATATAAAAATGTATCGCGTAAGGAAAAACAGCCGGATAAGCGATACGGACGTTTTTATAACGAATAGCATATGCAGTAGGTGTCTTTTGCAAATTCACAATAGCCAGTTTGATAGCTTTCGCAAATCGTTTTTCCAATCCATTTTTCTTTGACTTGTACCATGCTTTAGCATTGGATACGTCATTTTCAACCTCATCAAAATATGTAACAGTGTAAGCCTTTTTCAACCTTCCTTATTAAGTTCATGGAAAAGCCCTTCAATAGGCTTTATTCTTTTAGGATCAATGGCAATTGCTTCAAGCCTTTCATCTATCAAATCTTTTTGCCATTGGGGTAATTCATGGCTAAGCCGGGTAATATCCGGGTAAGTGCTTTTGATTAAATCCCAGTCTTCCATTGGAATAAAAACTCCGGTATCACGACCGCTTTCGTCCTGAATAACTTGAAGTTTCATTGTAAAGATTTTTTTGTTAAAAATATTTGAATCGGGTTAAATAGTCATCCATTTCAAAGATAATTAATTAGCTAAGTTACAAAACTGGGTTTATCATTTAAAACCTGAATGTTGACAGAAAAGTTGAAATAATCCGAGTCAACCAATTAACTTATTAACTAACCCTCTCCGGCACAGAATGCACTGCCGAAGCCATTTCCATTATGAGTGATGCGTCTTTTTCAATAGCGTTGCCAACGACGATTATATCGGCTCCGGCCTTACAGTTTAAGTAAGCCTTTTCAGGATCTGTGATGCCACCGCCAATGATTAAAGGAACCTCAATACAGGCAGCAACTTTTTCAATCATGCTTTCGGTAATTGCTCTTTTGGCGCCACTTCCCGCGTCCATATAAATTAATTTCATGCCAAGCATTTCCCCCGCCATAGCGGTACACATGGCAATTTCATTTTTATCGGCAGGTATAGGTGTGGCATTGGAAATGTAAGAAACGGTAGTGGGCGCGCCGCCATCAATTACCATATAGCCGGTGCTGATGATTTCTAAACCACTTTGCTTTATCACGGGAGCGCTTACCACATGCTGTCCTATCAATAATTCAGGATTGCGGCCGCTGATTAAAGAAAGATAAAGCAGGGCATCAGCATATTTTGAAACCTGCGCTGAGCTTCCGGGAAAGAGTAAAACCGGAATGGTGCAATTCTGTTTTATAAATTGAACACATTCATCGAGGTAATTTGAAATTACAAGGCTTCCACCTACTAAAAAATAATCGACCCGCGCTGCCACAGCAAGTTTGATAAGTTGCCGCATTTTCTTATCGTTCACTTTATCAGGGTCAATTAAAACCGCAAATGATTTCTTGCCATTGAACTTTCTCTCGCACAGGGATGGATATATATCTTTTAGCTTCATTTAGGAATCGTTATATGCAAAAATGTAATTTTTTTTGCTCTTATAAAAATTAACGGTACAAATTACGAATTTATTGGAAGGTACGTCCCCGAAAGAATTATTGTACTCATTCTATAGTTAATAAGAAATCATTTTTTACAAATTCTTCTTTATCTTTTCCACAATTTCCTTTGCTGCATTTCCTTTACCATAAGTATCCGGAAAGTGTGCTCCGCAAGCTCTTTTCAAAGCCTGCGGGATTTCATTTACATCATTAAACACTAAAGTATTCCATCCATTTCTGAGTGTCTCAGTCCATTCGGTTTCACTTCTTACTGTAATACATTTTTTTTGAAGCATGTACGCTTCCTTTTGCATGCCTCCGCTATCGGTGATGATTGCTTCTGAATAAGCCTGGTACGATAATGATTCCACATAACCGATGGGTTCAATAAAATGAATATTGGGAAACTTGCTTGTTTCAATACCAAATGTTTTCATCCGTGCCACGGCTCTTGGATGAACAGGAAAAATCACTTTTCTATCCAAATTATTTAATACGCTTAGTATGGATGGTAGCCTGACTCCATCATCTGTATTATAAGGCCGATGTAGGGTTACAAAATAATAAGGTTCCTCAAAAAGCCTTTGTATTTTGTCTTTTACCAGATACAAAGTATCGCACATTACATCCCCGCTAAGAAAAATTCCGTCATGAATAATTCCTTCTTTGGCCAAATTATCGATGGCCTGTGGGGTAGGACAAAATAATAACGCAGCAAATTCATCAGCCACTATTCTGTTCACTTCTTCCGGCATAGACCTGTTGAAACTACGCAAACCTGCTTCGATATGAATTTGAGGAATTCCCATTTTAGCAGCAACCAACGCGCCGGCCAAGGTGCTGTTGGTATCTCCATAAATTAAGATAGCATCCGGTTTTTCAGTCATACACACTTGCTCAATCTCGGTCATCATAATTCCGGTTTGCTCGCCTTGTGGCTTGCTTCCGCCGATATCAAACAAGAAATCCGGCTGGGGAATATTTAATTCATTAAAAAAAACATCACTCATGTTTTTGTCGTAATGCTGGCCGGTGTGGATGGTGAGGGCATTAAAATATTTTTGTAATTCCAGTTGCATGGGAGCATGCTTAATAAATTGCGGGCGTGCGCCAATGATAGAAATAATTTTTTTCAAGAAATAAGAAGGTTTAAGAATTCCGGGCAATTTAATGGGTATTCGCTTACACTCCAAAAGTCATTACTGAATAAATTGAAAACCATTTAACAATTCAACCACTAACCAATAAACCAATAAACTAATTAACCATTTAACTTTGCAGGCTATGCATTACGCTTCAGTAGAAAATTTAAGTAAATCTTTTGGTGTAAGAAATCTTTTTAAAGGCATCAGCTTTCATGTGGAAGAGGGAGATAAGATTGCGTTTGTTGCCCGCAATGGCAGCGGGAAATCTACTCTTTTAAAAATAATAACTGGCCTGGAGACGGCCGATAGCGGCACGGTTTGGGTTCACAAGGAAGTGAAAGTAATCATGCTTCAACAGGATACCGCTTTTGATAATGAGATGTCTATTTGGGACAACATTTTAAATCTTGATAACCCGGTGGTACGCCTGGTGAAGGAATATGAAATGCTGATAGAGGAAGAAATACAAAATGAAGCGCGCGTTAGTGAATTGATAACAGATTTGAGCGAGGCCAATGCATGGAGTTTTGAAAGTGACCTCAAACAAATTCTGGGGAAATTAAATCTTCATCGTCTTAATGAGCCGGTTAAAAATTTAAGCGGCGGCCAGCGCAAAAGAGTGGCACTGGCGCAGGCTTTAATAGAGTCGCAGTTGCATGAAGGCAAATGCATGATGATACTCGATGAGCCAACCAACCACCTCGATGTAGATATGATAGAATGGCTTGAAAACTTTTTAGCCAGCAACAAAAGCACCTTGCTTTTGGTTACGCACGACCGGTATTTTTTAGATGCGGTTTGCAATGAGATTATTGAATTAGACGACGAAAAATTATATACTTATAAAGGAGATTATGATTATTTCCTGGAGCAAAAAGCATTGCGCCACGAGGTTCAGCAAAGTGAGCTTTTAAAGGATAAAAATATTTTTAGAAAAGAATTGGAATGGATGCGCAAGCAACCAAAAGCACGCACTACCAAATCAAGAAGCCGCCAGGATGCATTTGTGGAAGTGGAAGAGCGTGTGAGCCAGAAAAAAGAAACAGCGGAAGTTTCGCTCCAGGTAAAAATGACAAGGATGGGCGGAAAGGTTTTGGAGATGAAAAAAGTATATAAATCCTTTGGCGATAAAGTAATCATGAAAGGGTTTGATTATACATTTAAGAAAGGAGAACGCATAGGAATTGTGGGGAAAAACGGAACCGGCAAATCAACTTTTTTAAAAGTGGCGCTCAATCTCCTTCCGCCAGATAGCGGAAAAATAAATCATGGCGACACCATCGTATTTGGAAATTTTGCGCAGGAAGGATTGCAATACAAAGAAGATAAAAGAGCGATAGAATATGTAAAAGATTTTGCAGAATTTTTCCCTTTGGCGGATGGCAGTAAGATTAGCGCCACACAATTCATGGAAAAATTCGGCTTTACTGCGCAGCAGCAATTTACGCCATTAAGTAAATTAAGTGGAGGAGAAAAAAGACGCCTGCATTTGTTGAGTATTCTTTTTCGAAATCCTAATTTTTTGGTACTGGATGAACCTACCAATGATCTTGACCTGCAAACCTTGCGCACGCTTGAAGAATTTTTGCAGGATTTTCCCGGTTGTATTTTAATTGTAAGCCACGACAGGTATTTTATGGACCGTCTCGTGGATCATTTATTTGCTTTTGAAGGCGATGGAGAAATAAGAGATTTCCCGGGGAACTATTCTCAATACAGAATGTGGAAGCAATTGGAAGAAAACAAACCACAGCCTGCTCAAAAGACTGCTGCCACTGTTTTGCATAAAGAAAATAAAACGGCTGAATTGCCCAAACAAAAGATTTCTTTTAAAGAAAAAACGGAATTTGAAAAATTGGAAAAGGAAATACCCGCCCTGGAAAAAGAAAAGAAATTGTTAGAAGTAAAGCTGAATAATGGTTCTATGGAATTTGAAAAACTACAGGAAACATCCGAAAAAATCAGCGACATTATTGTGCTTCTCGATAAAAAAGAAATGAGGTGGCTGGAGCTGAGTGAGAAAATCAATGTTTGATTATGAGCTAAAATGTGATAAGCTTTTCCTTATATTGGGAGATATACCTTTTGTATATACCTTTATAAAAAACAGACATGAAAAATCTTTCTTTAAAAATGGACAATGTTGTCTTTGAGGAAACAGAAAAAATTACAGTCCAAATCAATAAAAATAGAAATCGCTACATTAATGAAGCCGTGCAGTTTTATAACCTTCTTCAGAAGCGTAAAATAATTTCCCGCCAGTTGCAAAAAGAATCCAGATTAGTGCAGGAAGAATCAATGAAAGTACTTGCTGAATTTGAAAAACTTCGCGATGAAGATTAAGCAATATGAAATATGGATTGCTGATTTAAATCCGCGATTTGGTACGGAAACCGGTAAAACCAGGCCTGTTGTAATCATTCAAACTGATTTATTAAACAAACATCATCCATCAACAATTATTTGTCCGCTAACAACAAATGTAAAATTGGAAGCAACTATTTTACGAGTGCACTTAACCAAGGGACTGGCAAAGTTGAAAGAAGATTCCGATATCATGATTGACCAGATCCGTTCTATCGACAATAAACGATTATTAAAAAAAGTGGGCGTTCTTAATCAGGAAAAGATTGACATCGTTAAAGCCAATCTTTCCATTGTACTTGACATATAATCTGCTTCAATTTTTAATTCATAATTCAAATGGTTCTTGCAATAAATACTATTCCTTTTTTAAAAGAAGAAAAGGAAGATGTTTTTTTTTATGAAACTTTCAGCAGGATAATAAGAGCGCATCCCGAACATACTTTTATTTTTATTTCAGAATATTCTTCAAATTTATTTCCCTCTTCACAAAATGTGATTGATGCAAATATTGGCGCCGCCCCAAAACATCATTTGAGTTTATTGATTTGGTTTCATTTTAAAATAAAGAAGATTTTAAAAGAATACAAACCGGATATATTTATAAGCAAAGGAATTTGTTTTCTTACTTCTAAAATGCCGCAAATATTGATTGCGCCGGATGTTTCGTTTACTTATCCGCCTTCTTTTGTAAGTAAAAAAAACACGCCATTTTATAAGAAAGCCACTTCTCTTTTTTTTAAAAAAGCGGAAACGATCATTACGTTTTCAGAGTTTGAAAAAACAGCCATTCTTAAAAAAGATAAAATAGAACCGGATAAAATTAAAGTGATTTATCGTGGAATAAATGAAACAGATAACGCTATAAACTTCCAGGAAAGAGAAGAAATTAAAAATAAGTATTCGGATGGGAATGAATATTTTTTGTACCCCGAAACCATTAGCTCACAAAATAATTTAATCAATTTATTGAAGGCATTTTCCGCATTTAAGAAAAGGCAGAGAAGCAGTATGCAATTAATTATTGCAGGAAAACCCGGGAAGGATTTCAATGAATTTTCTAAGTCACTTGAGCTATACAAGTTTAAAAAAGAAGTAAAATTATTCCCGGATTTACCCTCCAAAGAAATTGAAAAAATAATCGCTTCATCCTACGCAATTGTGTATCCTGTTGTTTGCGCGGCATCAACGACTATGTTATTGAAAGCGATGAAAAACGAAATTCCATTACTCGTTTCTTCGGCAGATACAATGCCTGAAATATGCGCCGACAGCGCATTGTATTTTAGCCCGGAAAATTATAAAGACATTGCTGAAAAATTGATGCTGATTTTTAAAGATGAAAAATTAAGGAAGGAACTGATTGAAAAAGGAAAAGAACTGACAAAAAAATATAACTGGAATGAGAGCGCCGAATTGCTTTGGAAAACAATAGAAGCGGTTGAAATAAAAAATAAGAAATAAGGAAGTGAAGCAAGCCCTGAAAGGGCGTAATATACTAACACCGGGTGAAGCCCGGTGTAAAAAAGCAGCCTAAAACTTTGCAGCCTCTCCGGGTTTGGTAGTGGATTGCTTAATAAAATCCCTCAGCTCATCATTCGCTGTGGATAGATCCTGCTTGCGCAAATACATCATGTGCCCGCTGCGGAAGCCTTTCCAGCTAATGCGGTCTTTCAGTTTTCCACCGGGGTCCATTTGCCACAAACTATATTTGGCATTAAAATAATCGCAGGCGCCATCATAATATCCTGACTGTACCAATAAATGCAGGTAAGGATTTTGCGCCATTGCCTGGCGAAGGTTTTCGCCTGTTCGATTATTTTTATTATCCCATGGCCATACCGAACCAAACATATTGTATTTCAAGTCCGTTTTGTATTTTAATTCTTCTCTTAAATAAATATTTATTGCCGGTGTAAATGAATGCAGCCATGAAGTGAGCTCTGCATTGTAATCGGGACTGTTGCCTGCATCCTGCCTGTCTATGCCGCGGTAACGAGAATCTAATCTGCCTACCGTAAATCCTTTATCACGGAGCAATTCTTTCCAGAAAAAATTAGCCGGTATGTCCAGGTTGTGTTGTAGAATCACTGTTTCTGACAAACCCGAATACCGCGCCATTTTAGCGGCGATTTGTTTTTTCTCGGCATCGCTTAAAGAACTTCCTTTGGCAAGCGCCGGTATCAATTGATTGATGGTAAAATCTTCCACTTCGGGCAACATGTCAGTAAGGTCTTTATTTTGAAGGTCGGAGGCGAGCGCTTTATGGTACCATGCAGTGGCAGAAAAATACGGCAGCATCAATGCCTCATTTACCGGGCCGCTTCTTTCAATTCCCAAATCGGTTGGCGATACTAATACCACTCCGTTTAAATACATCCATTGCGCATTTTGCAATTCAAGAGCAAGGCCCGAAACCCTTGTGGTACCATAGCTTTCACCGATCAAATATTTGGGTGAAGCCCAGCGGTTGTTTCGTGTTACAAAAGTGTTGATCCATTCAGCGAGGTATTTAATATCGGCATTCACTCCGTAAAATTTTGCATCGGGAATATCTTTGCTCACCTTTCTTGAAAAGCCGGTATTCACAGGATCTACATACACAATATCTGCAACGTCTAAAATAGAATTCGGATTATCACGCAGACCATAAGGCTGTACCGGGTATCCTTCATCGTCCACATTTAAAATGCGCGGGCCGGTGTAGCCAATTTCCATCCACACAGACGGAGTACCGGGGCCGCCGTTGAAAGAAATGACCAAAGGACGGGTAGCCCTGTCTTTCACATCGGTTCTTAAATAGTAAGTATAAAAAACAGAAGCGACAGCTTTTCCATCTTCATCCCAAAGCGGCAAAGTGCCTGCTGTGGCTGTGTAAGGAACTGATTGTCCTTTTATAGTAACTGTATTTTTTGTGGTAACGGATGAATCGAGTTTTACCATCCGGTTCATTACAAGCGGCTTATCGGTTTTAGTTTCTGCCGCATCGTCCTGTGATTTTCTTTGTGCATTTACCTGGATGGTTACACCAATAAAAAATAAAATAACCGGGATTACTCTTTTCATAAACAATTAATTTAAAAGTAAAAATATGGGGTAATTTACTACATGACTTTTTAAGAATAAGGAAATATTTTATGGATGGTGCTTCTTAATTTGAAAATGTGAAAATGTGAAGATGTGAAAAATGTTGACACTGCTTAGGCCAATGATTCTATCGCAATGAGGTGTGATTGTGTCAGAATGAGGTGTGATTCTATCGTAATGGGGTGTGATTCTATCGTAATGAGGTTCGATGGCTTCGTAATGGGTTTAGCGCATGACGTAATGACCTCAGCACACATCGTAATGAGGTTGGCGCCTGTCGAAATGACCTTAGCACACGCCGTAATGGGGTTAGCATACACGGAAATGAGGTGAGCACACATAGAAATGAGGTGAGCATACATGGAAATGATGTTAGCACATACCGAAATGATGTTAGCGCACATCGAAATGAAGTTAGCGCATGCCGTAATGAAGTTAGCACACACCGAAATGGGTTTAGCACAGGTCTAAATGAAGTTAGCACACGTCGAAATGAAGTTAGCACAGGTAGAAATGAAGTTAGCACACCTCGTAATGGGCTTAGCACACCTCGTAAGGAGGTTAGCAGATATCACAATGAATGATCCAATCAAAAATCCAGAATCTTCCTTTATAGTATTAAATTTGCACCCAATTATTAAAAATCAAACAGTAACATTAGGGCTTAAAAATTAATTATGACAGAATCCAACATAAACATCAAGGTTCATCTTGATGCCGACAAAGTACCCCAGCAAATAAGCTGGAGAGCAAGCGACAGTTCTGTGGAAGATCCACAACCCGCAAAGGCGATGCTCCTGGCCTTCTGGGATGGCATTGAAAAATCAGCGCTTAGAATAGATCTCTGGACCAATGAGATGATGGTGGATGAAATGGCTGACTTCTATTGCCAGCTTTTTATAAGCATGGCCGACACTTTTGAAAGAGCCACCAAACATTCGGAAATGACTGCTGAAATAAAAGCTTTTGCCCGGCAGTTCTATCAAAAATTTGTGGACATAGAAAATGAGAAGAATAAAGCGGCAGAGGGATAGAGAATAGGGGGAATGGTCAATGGGGAATGGTCAATGGGGAATGGGGAATGGTCAATGGGGAATGGTGAATTCTTCATTGCTAATTCCTAATTTTTAATCCTAAAAAATTTAAACCAAAATAAAAATGAGTTTAGAACAAAAAGTAATGGCAGATTTAAAAACCGCCATGCTTGCTAAGGATGAAAAATCTTTACGCTCGCTGCGTGCTATAAAATCCGCCATCATCAATGCAAAGACCGCTGAAGGTGCCCATGGTGAAATAAAAGAGGAAGATGAAATTAAAATGCTTCAGAAATTAGTGAAGCAACGAAAAGATTCCCTGGAAATTTATGAGAAGCAAAACAGGGAAGACCTCGCCGTAAAAGAAAGAGAAGAAATTGAGGTAATAGAAAAATTTTTGCCGGCACAAATGAGCGAAGAAGCATTGAGAGAAATTATCAGCAAGGTCATTACTGAAACCGGCGCCTCTTCCCCGGCTGATATGGGCAAAGTAATGGGTGCGGCCAACAAACAACTTGCAGGAAAAGCGGATGGGAAAACGATAGCGGCTATTGTAAAGGAATTGCTTGCGAAATAGGAGTGGCTGAATTGTTGAATGGTTCATTGTTCATTGTTGAATTGCTTAACATGCAGCAAAATCTAAAATCTAAAACCGCCACCCTAAAATGGTAATTGATGTTGCTTTTTTTATTGTAATGATCATTGCTGTTTTTAAAGGATTCGGCAAAGGGCTTATTATTGGTATCTTTTCCTTACTTGCATTTATAATCGGGCTTGCTGCAGCCCTAAAATTGTCAGCGTTGGTGGCGCATTATTTAGAAAACGCTACCGGCACAACCGCCAAATGGCTTCCGGTTTTAAGTTTTATGCTGGTATTTATTGTGGTGGCTTTGCTGGTAAACATTGGTGCGCGAATTATAAAGAAAACCATAAACCTCGCGATGCTGGGCTGGCTCGATAAATTAGGAGGCATCGTACTCTATGCCATTATATATACCATCATCTTCAGTATCATTTTATTTTTTGCAGAAAAAACTTTTCTTCTAAAACCTGAAACCGTAGCCGCTTCTACAGCGCATGATTATATAGCCCCCTGGGGACCAAAAGTGATGGACAATCTTGGAAAAATTATTCCCGTCTTTAAAGATCTCTTTTCGGAACTACAGAGTTTTTTTGAAAAAATAGGGCATAAATTTGTTAGCTGAATTGAAAGACAAATAATTATTTCGCTTATTTTTTGGACAGAAACATTTATTTTAGCAAGAAATAACCCGGCAGCCTAAAAAATCCTGTCCCGCGAAACTGCAAAAATGGAATATCAAATACAACAAGAAGGAAAGTTTAAATTTATTGAAATTGGAGAGGGTGAACCTTTGATGCTACTGCATGGACTGTTCGGCGCACTAAGCAATTTTGAACATCTTATTGAATATTTTAGAAACACCCATAAGGTGATTGTTCCCATGCTGCCACTTTTTGACCTTGACCTGCTGCACACCACAGTAGGTGGTTTACAAAAGTTTGTAAAAAGATTTATTGAAAACCGCGGTTATAAAAATATTCATTTGCTGGGTAATTCTCTGGGCGGCCATGTGGCGCTTGTGTATGTTTTAAAAAATCCCGAAAGAGTAAAATCATTGATACTTACCGGCAGTTCCGGTTTGTTTGAAAACGGCATGGGCGATAGTTATCCGAAACGCGGCGACAAAGAATACATCCGTAAAAAAACGCAGCTTACTTTTTACGATCCTGCCATGGCAACGGATGAACTGGTGAATGAATGTTTTGAAATTACCAACAACAGGATTAAAGTGATCAAGATTATTTCTCTGGCAAAATCGGCCATCCGCAATAATCTTGGTGAAGAACTGAATCAAATACAACAACCTACTTGCTTAATCTGGGGAAACAATGATACCATTACTCCGCCATTTGTAGCGAAGGAATTTAATAAATTAATCCCCAACAGCGAGCTCCATTTTATTGATAAATGTGGCCATGCCCCGATGATGGAAGTGCCGCAGGAATTCAACCAGATCCTCAGCAGCTTCTTATCAAAATTAAAAGTGCCCGCTGCAACAGTTCACTGATTTTTTTTGTCTCTATAATAATTAATGACTGGTTTTCATTAAACATAAATTAATTCCTATAATGACTACCCTGCAACTTATTAACAACGCCATCCCTCAATTGCAACTGCACGATACGGTGGTAAAGGCATTGCAGCTAATGGCCGATTTTAAGGTCACGCATCTTCCCGTGGTATCTGAAGAAAAGTTTTTGGGCCTTATCAGCGAAGAAGATCTTTTAGACAAAAAAGATAGAAGAGCCACCATTGAAATTTTCAAAGACGACTTTATTCCTGCATCTGTAAATGCGGGCCAGCATTTTCTAAAAGCGGTTCCAATTTATAATCTATATCATACTAATATCGTTCCTGTAATTAATGAAACGGGTGAATATATGGGCACCATCAGGGGATTTGACCTTGTGAACGCTTTGGGAAATTTTTGTGGGGCCAATGAATTCGGCGCCTTGGTAGTGCTGGAAGTAGAGCCAACCCATCTGGCCATTTCAGAGATCAACGGTATTGTAGAAAGCGATGGCGCTACTATCCTTCATTTAAACATTTCACCTTTGCCGCCATCACCATTATTGCAGGTAACCCTGCAGATAAACAAAAGAGAAATATCTACCATTATTGCCTCTTTTGAAAGATATGAATATTCAGTAGCTTATTATTCCGGCGAAGAATTATTTGAAAGTGATATAAGCGTCAACTATCAGAACCTGATGAATTACCTCGACATTTAATTAATGCCATTCATTTGCTCTATTCAACTTTATTTCTACGGCGCATCTTTACCATTTTTTTTGCGAAAGATCGGGTGAGCTGTTTGCCTTTTTTTAGAAATAAATTGCTGCTTTTGTTGTTGTTATTTGGCGTTGCTTTTATTTCAAAAGCGCAGGAATATACACCGGATAGCGCATTTGTAAATTCTCAATTAAAAGATTACCAGCCCAAACTTCATGTAAGAAACATTATCGTATCGGGTAATAAAAAAACAAAAAAATATATTATCCTGCGGGAGATGCAGATAAAACAAGGCGATTCCATCATCATTGATAAACTGAATGATGAATTGGAAAAGGCCAGGGATTTTATTTATAACACTACTTTGTTCGTTGAGGTAAAGGTGCTTCCACTCGTTATAAATGCATACGACGTGGATATCGTCATTGACTTGAAAGAAAGATGGTATATTTTCCCAATTCCTTACCTGGAGCTTGCGGACAGGTCGTTTAATGATTGGGCAGCAACACACCATGCGGATCTTAGCCGGCTTAGTTATGGCGCTTTCTTTTCACACCTAAATTTTAGTGGCAGAAAAGACCAGCTTTCCTTAATCCTGATCAACGGATTTAAAAGAAATATTTCATTTGAATACATCGCGCCCTACACCAATCCCGCACTAACGGATGGAATGCGCTTTGCCACAGGTATGGAACAAACCAGGGAAATACCTTACGCCACCGATTATAACAATAAATTACTTTATTATAATAACGATCGCTTTGTAAAAAATGAATGGTTCATAACGGCCGCTTAC
>DATCWN010000291.1:0-3128 GCA_036566285.1 Hanamia sp. | reverse complement strand
GAATAATTTCCATTTGTTGAAAATAAGCAGTTTTATATTAATGAACCTTTTTTTTGTACATGAAAAAACTATTAATAAAAAATGATACCTTGAACTTTTTTTAGAATTTGATTTTGAATTCTGATTTTAAACCAGGTTGTAAACCAGAATCAAAGTAACCATTATTTGCAAACACAATTCCAAAATTGATTGCAGGCTTATAAAGAAATTTAAAAAACGAAAGCTCAAAAATTATTCTATTGTTTTTAATAAAGAACCATTATTTTCATTAAAAAAAATTAAGTATCAATGGCTACTCCTTCCATGAATTTATCTACTCCAAAATTTAGCGCTACCGGGAAAATAGAACCCACCAATTATGGTGCGCTTACCACTTTAGTTACGGTGTTTTTCTTTTGGGGTTTTATTGCAGCGGGCAATAGTGTTTTCATTCCTTTTTGCAAACATTATTTTCATCTCGATCAGTTTCAAAGCCAGCTAATTGACTTTGCATTTTACCTCGCTTATTATTTGGGAGCGCTTGCCCTCTTTGCTTACGGCGCTTTTGGCGGCAAAGACCTCGTTGCCAAATGGGGCTATAAAAAAAGTATCGTTTATGGATTATTATTTTCTGCACTCGGTGCGGTTGCTATGATTATTGCCGTAAACGGAAATACTTTTGTAGGGATGCTGGTAGGTTTATTTATTGTGGCACTCGGGTTTTCATTGCAACAAACGGCGGCACAGCCATTCGCTATTATACTCGGTGATCCTTCCACAGGAGCCAGCCGTGTAAACCTTGGCGGCGGCGTTAATTCTTTTGGAACCATGATTGGGCCTTTGATTGTAGCCTTCGCTTTATTTGGAACCACAGCCGCCATTACTGATGAAAAAATTGCAGGGCTAAGCCTAAGCAAAGTAATTATTTTGTATGGCTGCGTGGGGGTTCTTTTTATTGGCGCAGCGGCGTTATTTCATTTTTCAAAAAAAGTGCCTGCCGGTGTTTCTACTGAAAAAATGGAGAAGGCCAATAAAGCGTTGTACTCTTTACTTATCATGACGGGCTTACTCATTATCATGTTTGTTCCTGTTTTTAATAGCTATAAAACAGATCTTACTAATGCCACAGATGCAGAAAGGCTTTCAATGGAATCTTTTAGAATGAAATGGTTGTTCGGTGCCCTGGCGGTGGTAGTTCTTAGTTTGCTGATCTCTAATTTCAGTGCACAAAAGCATCCCGAAGGATGGGGCGCTATGAAATATCCTCAACTGGTGCTGGGTATGCTCGCGCTCTTTTTATATGTGGGTACAGAAGTTACCATCGTTAGTAACCTGAGTGAATTAATAAGTAAGCCTGCTTTTGGAAGTCATTCCACATCTGAGGCCGCGCTTTTTATTTCCATGTATTGGGGTAGCTTAATGATAGGAAGATGGGTTGGTTCTATTTCGGCGTTTGATTTTACACCGTCCACAAAACGCATTCTTACATTCGTGGTTCCCCTGGTTGCCTTTGGCATTGTGCTGGGTGTAAACGCTCTTTCCCAATATAATGTAACAGTGCTTTACTACTATATTATTTGTGTGCTCGTGCAGATAGGCGCTTTTTATGTAAGCAAGGATAAGCCTGCCAGAACGCTTTTGATTTTTGGATTATTGGGTGTAACGGCTATGGCTATCGGAATTTTTTCAACAGGTGATTTAGCAGTGTATGCATTTATTAGTGGTGGTCTGTTTTGTTCTATAATGTGGCCCGCCATTTTTACTTTGTCTGTGGCAGGGTTGGGAAAATATACCACGCAAGGTTCTGCATTTTTAATCATGATGATATTGGGAGGCGGCGTCATTCCACCAATCCAGGGCAAGCTCGCCGATCTTCTTCAATCGAAAAGCGATATAGCAGGATACGGCATACATCAATCGTATTGGATCCCGCTTATTTGTTTTGCTTACATTGTGCTATTTGCTTTTTTGGTAAAAGGAATTTTAAAAAGACAGGGAATTGATTATGAAACTCCGGTAGAAGAAGATACCACCGCTTTGTCGCCAGAAGGAGCATTGGACGATAGGATTGATTAGCTTAATGTGCTAATTTGCTAGTGCTAATGTGCTAATTAGCCAATTAGCTAATGTGCTAATGTAACCATCAACCATCAACCTTCAACCATCAACCTAACACCTCATACCTAAATTATGAAAACAAAAGAAATAGAACCGCTACAGGAATATGCCATCGGAATTGACATTGGCGGCACCAATACCAAGTTTGGAATTGTAAACCACCGTGGCGAAATTTCAAACCCCGGAAATATATCCACTGATAAATACAGCGACATCAACCGGTTTATTGATCAGCTATATGAGGAACTAAAACCTGCCATTAAAAATATAGGTGGAGAAAAATTTATAAAAGGAATCGGCGTGGGTGCGCCTAACGGAAATTATTACACAGGCACTATTGACTACGCCCCTAACCTGCATTGGAAGGGGATTCTTCCCATAGCAGCGCTCATTTCCGACAGGTTTGATAAACCTTGTACCTTAACCAACGATGCCAATGCGGCGGCTGTAGGCGAAATGATGTACGGGGCCGCCCGCGGCATGCGCGATTTTATTATGATAACATTAGGCACCGGTGTGGGTAGTGGCATTATTGCAAATGGCCAGTTGATTTATGGGCATGACGGATTCGCCGGCGAACTGGGCCATACGGTAATTCGTCCTAAAGGCCGCCTGCAC
Organism: Hanamia sp.; assembly: GCA_036566285.1. Lineage (GTDB taxonomy): Bacteria > Bacteroidota > Bacteroidia > Chitinophagales > Chitinophagaceae > Ginsengibacter. The sequence continues at coordinate 413 of DATCWN010000291.1, read as the reverse complement.
TGGGGCACAGGCATGAGGGGCACTTTAGAAACGTATGCTTCCGCTACAGGTATCGCTATTACTGCCAAAGAATTCATTGATGAAAGAATCGGTGAAAAAAGTTTGCTCCGCGATATTCCTCATGAAGACATTACCTCTAAAAGAGTATATGAAGCTGCGGTAAAGGGAGATAAAATTGCGAACGAAGTTTTCCAATTTACCGGAAAAATATTGGGAGAAGCGCTGGCTAATTTTGTTATGTTTTCCTCACCCGAAGCCATTATTTTATTTGGTGGCGTTATCAAAGCGGGCAATCTTTTGTTAGACCCTGTAAAAGAAAATATGGAAAAAAACCTGCTGCCTATTTTTCAAAATAAAGTGAAATTGTTGTTCAGTGAGTTGAAAGAATCTGATGCGGCCATCCTTGGCGCAAG
>DATCWN010000249.1:0-2830 GCA_036566285.1 Hanamia sp. | reverse complement strand
TAATTCATCAGCATTCTTATATTCCGGATCTACATGATACAAGGAAGGATCTACAGATGGGTCGCCCTCATGGGCTCCAGTGGGATAGATATAGTCTGGCAGAACAGGATTGGGTCCCGGACCATATAAAGCATCAGCGTTTGAGGCGTTTATTGGTTTGCCTGAATTGGCAGAGGCATCAAATTTAAGCTTCGCCATATCCTGTGGAGAAAGTATATTCCACACATTCCCGGTTTTTGGCCTTTGAGTGCCATAGTAGCCATCATAAGAAAATTTTACTTTACCGCGTCCTTGTTTGGTAGTAACTATAATAACCCCGTTAGAAGCTCTTGAACCATAGATGGATGCAGCCCCGGCGTCTTTCAATACCTGTATGGAAGCCACATCATTGGGATTTATGTCGGAAATATTTTGTGTAGGTATGCCATCAATTATAAATAGCGGCGTGTTGTTTCCAAAAGTATTAATACCGCGAATCCGGATTTGAGGTTCTTCACCAGGTTGCCCGGAACCAAGTATTGTTACACCAGACGCCTGTCCCTGCAGCTTATTGGCCAACTGGCCTGTGGGCTGCTTATTCATTTCCTCTACATTAATTACGGTAACAGCTCCTGTAATATCCTTCTTCTTTTGGGTAGAATAACCGGTTACCACTACCTCATTTAAGGTACTTAATACTTTTTTTAGTATGATATTCACTTGTGTCCGGTTTCCAATCTGAAACTCAATAGTTTCGTACCCAATAAAGGAAATTTCAAGACTTTGGTTATCATCCTCAGGAACGTTTAGTGAAAAAGTACCACCTACACCGGTTTCAGTACCAGAAGTGGAGCCCTTCAGTTTCACCGTTGCTCCCACAAGAGCATTTCCTTCTTCATCGGTAATTTTTCCCCTTACTTCATGTTGAAAGTTAGCTTGTTGAATACTCGAAGAAAATTCTATTCTCACCCCCTTAGCAGAAACAAGATAAAACTGGTTACGTATTTTTTCAAATGTCAGGTTAAAAGGTGTCAATGCCTTGTGTAAAGCATCTTCAGGAGATGCAAAAGCGGAAACATCCAGCCTGAGGTTTTTATCTTTCACCAAGTCACTGGGATAAGCAATAGAAACGTCAAACCTGTTTTCGATTTGCATCAATACATTTTTTAGCGTTAGTGACTTTACTGCCAGGGTACCCGCTTCCTTGTAAATATTTACAAAGTGCGATGATTCATTGGCAGCAATCTCCTGCGCAGCGGAAGACTGAATAAAACTGAGCCATATAAAAAAACACATAAGCATCAATAGTTTTGTTTTCATGTATATATTTTTAGCTGTTAAGAATTTACTTTTTAAAAAATTATGAATAGTATATCACTATTTTAACACCCATATTTCATTATCCTTTTTTTGAAACTTTACCTTAAATACTTTTCCAAACTGTACCAGCATGGTATCTTCATTGTAAACAATAGGCATGGATCCTGAAATCCTGTTGGCCAGCAATACGCTGTCTTTAATAACCATTTTTTTGTCGAACACCTGCTGCATGAATGATGCAGCATCTTCCAGTGAATAATCCTCCATAGTTATCTTACCACTTGTCCAGGAATTAAATTCTTTTGCGTCTATTTTACTCTTGGAATAATCCCCGGTCTCTTTATTATACATCAGCATTTCACCGGGCCTCAGATATAATTGGGTTTCATTTTTTGCGCTGTCAGAAATTTTCAACTGAATACTTCCCTGCTCTAAAACAACCGATATTTTTTTACCGAAAGTGTTTACATTAAACCGGGTGCCCAATACTTTTACCGACACATCATTATAAGTGTGAACGATAAATGCCTTTACATCTTTTGTATGCTTTACATGGAAGTAAGCCTCTCCTTTTAGCCATACTTCGCGCACCTTGTTGTTTTCAGAATATACCACCTCAGAATTAGCATTCAGTGTTACCTCAGAACTATCAGGCAAAACCACTTTTTCTACTTCTCCCGGCCCGGCTTCTACATTGAAGGAAATTTCTTTTTTTGAATCATTCCGAATTGTTTGCCAGACCGCAAACACCGTAATACCTATTAAAACCACAGCTGCATATTTCCATATATGTCGCCATGAGGCCCGTCTTACCGGTATCACGGGTGATGCAGTGGCGTTATCTTCTTCTACATTCATTTTATCCCAGATACCATCCCATATCTTGTCGTTTTCACTATCGGTTAATTTATAAGAACGAAAACTGATGGACCGCACCAGTGAAACAGCTTGGGTAATGGCGGCTTTAGATGTGGGATGTTCCTGAATCCATGCTTCCCAGAAAGCAGTATTCTTCAGATTAGGGCGCAATATCCATTCCTGGAAATTTTCATCCTGTGCGAAATCTCTTGCAGTATAAAATTCATAGTTCTTCTTTGTGTCCAAATGATAGGCTTTCTATTAAAGAGACAATACATGCAGGAATCTCATCATTTTTTTTGACTTTTTTTTAAAAGCCCAAAAAATAATTCCACGTAGGAAGAAATATTATTACCCTAACAAAAGGAGAAAGAAAAGGACCATTGAGTTTTTCAACAAACCTATGGCCTTTGAGATAAGATTATAAATAGAGTCAATCTTCATTGCCATGATCCGGGCAATTTCAGCGTAAGAAAGATTTTGATAAAAACGCAGATAGATAACCTCACGTTGGCGGCGTGTCAAAGAAGCGATACCTTGTTGCAGCTTTGCTTTTCGCTCGTTATGTATTTCATCCGCAACAATGGCACTTTCATGCGAGGGAATCAATTCAAAATCGAAGGAATCATCAGGTAGATCCGACTGATAGCGCCTGTCCTTTTGTAAACTTCGC
>DATCWN010000237.1:0-17806 GCA_036566285.1 Hanamia sp. | reverse complement strand
CGATCGAAAGCGCCAAATGCTCCTGAGATAATTAATAAACCATTCATGCGGCTCCATGCCATTCGTCCTAACAAAAATGCGCGGATGTATTCTAGTGTCTGCATCCTTGGTAAAAATTGCTTTGGCAAATGAACTTTTACTAATTTCCCATTTACTACTTCACATGAATTGGCAATCCGCACAACACCGCCTGTGGCTATTACCCGTAGATCAATTTCTTCTAAAAACGGCTTGATCAATTTAAGCATGGCATCCTGTTCCAAAATGCAATCCACATCAATGCAAACTATATATTTATTAGAGGCTACATTTATTCCTGTATTAAGTGCGTCGGCTTTGCCACCATTTATTTTATCTACAACAATTAATTTATGATAAAGAGAATTGGTGCTTTTATAAATGTTGCGGATTTGTTTTGTTTTGATTTTACCATTGACCAGAAAAGGAACTTTTACCAGGTTGTAGGCTTCTATAAGTTTTTCCAAAGAATCGTCTTTGCTCCCGTCGTTGATAACAATTAATTCCATGTTATTATAATGGACGGCAAGCAAGGAGCGGACATTTTCAATAATGTTCGCGCCTTCATTGTAGGCTGGTGCCAAAATGCTGATGGTTGGTGCGTACTCTGAGGAAGCTAAAAGATTATAATCAGTAAAGCTGCTTTTGCGTAAATAGAGTTTTAATTCTCCGCCGGAAAATACAATAATCAGCACATAAAATAATAGCAGCAAAATGGAATAGATCAGAATTCCATAAGTGAAAAAATCAAACAATGTATTGATAAAATTCATAGACTAGTTTGCGTTTTTATCTGTGGCAAAATGATGTTCCATGGATAAGAAAATTCATCGATCAACAATTTCATTTTTTCAATACTTGCCGGATTAATATTCAGAATTGCTTTTGCTGCTTCCAGTTTAAAAGAATCGTCTGGATGATTGATTAAGGAAAATAGAAATGGTAAATGACTTTCATTGCCGTCTGCCTGGAGTATTTTCAGAATTTCAATTTGCAATGAAGCATCATAACCCGGAAAAAATTTTATTAATAAATCCGGCGTGGTCTCATTGTTAATGTGGCTAAGGGTCATTACTGCTCTTTTACAGATTGACAAGGACGAATGCGAAAGGCATTCTTTTACTTCATCATAATAATCGTATTGCCGGTAAATCTCCACGAGATGCAATGCAAAGTTTACTACACTTTCATTTTTCGATTGTAGCCATAAACTGATGTTGCCAAATTTTTCTGAAGTATGATCAGAAAGTTCCTGTATCAACCGAAGCTGCTGCCATTCAGAAATCGGGTGCCTGACAACATTTAAAAATTCTAATCCTTCAAAACCGGTAAACTTTACTATAGTAATCTGTGCTTCTCTTCTTACCAAAATATTTTTATGATTCACCAATGGGAAAATATCTTCGATCCTGTTTTTTTGATGCAGGTAGGCGAGTTGCTGAATGGCTTTGGCTTTTTTATGCCATTTGTTACTATTTAAATTTTTCAATAATTCTTTTTCCAGTTCCATTTTTTCAAACAGCCACTGAATATTATCCATCGTGGATCCGCGGAATTGTTTTGATGTTTCCGCTAGTTCATTAATGAGCAAATTTTTGTCAAAACTATTTTGCCCGAACTGATGTAAAATTCTTTGATGAGCCGGATGAAGAAATACCTGGGTTAATTCCTCTTCTGATTCGCAAATAGCAATTTCTCCCAGGAAGTTATTGAACTTTTTTTGAAGAAAAATTTTACGATGATTGTGTTTTGTTTTTCGATAAAGAAAAATAAGAATGAAGACAATCAGTAAAATAATTAAGGAACAAAAAATGAGCACGAAGTCCAACAATAATTGTTCTGTAAAAATTTGTTTGCGTAAGAAATTCACTGCTTCCTTCACGCCGTTTATTAATAAAATCGGGTCATGGCACATGGCAACAAATTATTGAAATGCCATTAAAACGGCTGATATTTTTATATGATTTCTTCAACCCTCGAATGTAAGTTTACGGCAGATACCAATCTTTTTACGCGCATTGAAAGCTCGTTGGGGCTAAAGGGTTTTGTAATGTAATCATCAGCGCCAAGTTTAAAGGCTTCGAGTACTACATTTTCCTGGCCCATTGATGATAAAATGATAATGGGCACTTTCCGGTAATTGTTATCTTGTTTAACAACGCTAACAATTTCGAGGCCGGAAGTAAAAGGCATCATTATATCCGCAATGATCATGTCCGGATCCTGGAGTTTGATTTGCTCCAGCGCCTCCTGCCCGTTGGAAGTTACAATCACATCGTGGCCATCCTTTTTTAATCTCAGTTCAATAATTTTCAACATGATGAGTTCATCATCTGCAATCAAAATTTTCATAGGATTTTTTTTTATTTTGTACTACAATCTTCTAACTTTTTACTATCAATTCTGAAGCATTTTGAAGTTCTGCTTTGATCATTGGATTGATCCTGGCAAAAAGTACTTCTGCTTCCTGAAAATGCGCTTCAATATCTTCTAAATTTTTCCTTTCTTTAGCGTTTGATTCTACTTTTGAAATCAGCGACATTAATTTGGCCATTTGTAAGATGCCAATGCTGCTTTTTATCTTATGACTTTTTTTATACACTTCGTCCCAGTTTTTTTCAATGATCGCTTCTTTTATTTCACTCATGATAATGGGAGTAGATTCTATAAAAAGCTGAAGCACTTCGCAAAGGCAATCCAGATCATCCAGCTCAATTAAATGATTAAGACTGTACAGTTTTTTTGATTCTGAATAAACAAAACCTGGCTCATTATTTTGCACATCTGACTCTTCTTTTTTCAATAAAAATCGTCTTAGTTGCCGGAAAAGATCTGCGGGTACAAACGGCTTATTGAGATATTCGTTCATACCCAATTCAAGGCATTTTATTTTTTCATTTCGTAATGCACTTGCTGTCATAGCAATGATGGGCATAGATAAATTCAAGCTCCTGCGAATATAGGTGGTGGTTTCAAAACCATCCATTTCGGGCATCTGCAGGTCCATGATAATCAAATCATATTCAAAACCCTCTTCCAATAATTTTATAGCAACTTTTCCATTATCGGCGAGGTCTGTTTCAATGCCTGCCTTTTTAAGTATATGATAAATTACTTTTTGATTGGCTTCATTGTCTTCCACAACCAAGACTCTTTTTCCTGCTAAACCTTCCTGGTTAAAATTTTCCTGTTTCGCCGCATTGTATTGCTTTGCAACAGTGTGCGTTGCCGCTGAATATTTTATGGTAAAAGTAAAGGTGGTTCCTTCTCCGGGACAGCTGCTCGCTTCAATCGTTCCATTTTGCAGCTCAACTAATTTTTTGGAAATAGATAACCCCAGGCCACTTCCGCCAAATTTCCGGGAGGTTCCTGTTTCAGCCTGCGAGAACGATTCAAAAACAGATTGTAGCTTATCGTCTGGAATACCAATGCCCGTATCTGCTATACAGAATGAAAGCTCCACCTCATTATTTTGTTGAGTAAGAGATTTGACTTCCACGTTGATTTCACCTTCGGAAGTGAATTTTATGGCATTACTAAGAAGATTGTTGAGTATTTGATTCAACCGATGCGGGTCTCCTATTAACGAATCCGGGATATTCAGATCAACAGAAACCCGCAGTTTGAGACCTTTGTCGTTTATTAAAGTTCTGAAAGTACCTATGGTATGCTCCAGAGTTTCCCTGAGGCGGAAATCAATTTTTTCAATTCTAAGTTTGCCGGCTTTTATTTTTGAAAGATCAAGAATATCATTCATCAAAACCATCAGGCTGTCAGAAGATTTTTTTATCACCTGCAAAAAATCCCGCTGTTCATCGCTTATTGAAGTACTTAATAAAATGTTGGTCATTCCAATAATACCATTCATAGGCGTTCTGATATCGTGGCTCATATTTGCAAGAAACTGTTCCTGCAACTGCTCGGCCATTTCAGCTTTACTTTTTGCTTCAATAAGATGCATACCATAGAGATACCTTTCAGTAATATCACTTGCAATGCCGCAGATGCCGTAGATCGTATTGTTTTTATCAAACAGCGGGAATTTGACGATCAGGAGATTTTTGGCCATATCACCTTGCTGAATCGTTTCTTCAATTTCGACATTCTTTTTTTCTGCGACCACATATTCGTCAATTTCTTTGTATCGTTCAGCATCATCTACGGGAACTAAATCAAAATCCGTTTTCCCTATTATTTGTTCACCCGTAAAATGAAAAGCATCTTTGAAGCTTTTATTGGCAAGTAAATACCGCCCTTCCAGGTCTTTAATAAAAATGATTAAAGGAGTGTTGTCCAGAATTGATTGAAACCTAAATTCATTCTCTTCTCTGTGCAATTCAATTTTTTTCAGTTCCACTTCAATTCTCCTTTTCTCTGTAATATCTTTTACAATACATTGAAACCCTTTTGGCTCTTCGTTTTCAATTAATAAAACGCTTGATTGTTCAACCCAAATAATGTTTCCGGATTTTACTTTTAACGGGAATGTTATATCCGATTCATATTCGTGGGTTTGCATTTGTTTTTTAAATGTATCATTAATCACTAGTGCCCATTTTTTATCAACCAGGGTAGAAAAATGCTTACCGATCATTTCAGAAGGTTCAAATCCGGTGAATGAAGTAATGCGCTTATTGATAAAAGTGATATTTCCATTAAGGTCTGTCGTTAATAACCCAACTCCTGAATTTTGCACCAGGTTTTTGTATTTAATTTCAATTTGGTGGGTATCTTTTTCAGCCAGTTTCCTTAAGTGCCTGTTCCGGTAAGCCTTTAATAAGGTAATCAGAATTAAAGAAATAGAGCTAAGGCAAATGATGAGGGATGTTCTAAAACTCAGGAGATCAAAAGATTGACTTTCGCTGAGCAATAAATTTATTTGCTGTACATGATGTTGTCTGGAATCATTTAAAGATTGATAAAATAGGGAGGAGAGATTCTTGTTTCCGGCACTGCCAATAATTGCAGAAGCTTCTTTTGGTGAAAACTTATTTTCCCGAATCATCTCCTGGTCAATATTCAATTTTTGAATCAGCAAGGGCATAAAAGGATACTCGTGCGAATTTGATGTAGTGGATGAATGTAATCTGTCTGTTATTTCACGAAGGGTGCCAATTTGTTTGATAGCCTCTTTTTGAAATGAGCTATCGTCCGTAATAATATATTTCTGGGTATTGATTTCAAGCTCGCTGATAGTGTAAAAAGCAGTATCAATATTCTTTAAAATGTCACGGGTTTTACGAATTTGCAGAGAATTTTCAGTAGTTTCTTTATAATTCTGATTAATAAAATAGAACAATCCTGCCGATGCAAGAATAACGATGCTAACTATTACTAACTGGTATCTTTGAATTTTCATTATTCGTTCTTGAATTTTTGGATATTGAAATAGCAGGAAACCATTTTACCAGTCGTAAAAAGATTCTTGCTTTTTTATTTAACTGAACGTGTAAAGGACTCTTTTATTGCAGCGGTACGAATTATAAAAGCGGGCCTTATTAATTATTTGTAAAACAGAGATGGAGTTGAGGAATAATTTATTATTTTTGCGCCTCTTTTCTAAGTATCAGATTAGATGGCCCCGTAGCTCAATTGAATAGAGTATTTGACTACGGATCAAAAGGTTTCAGGTTTGAATCCTGACGGGGTCACATAAAGCTCACTTTTTTAAGTGGGCTTTTTAGTTGAACCTATCGGCACAAGCCAAAGAGCTAAACTTGCTAATTTCAATTTGTTACGGACAAATTTGATTTAGTTTCACAAGTCAATCTCTTTAGTTTTTATCACTTTTGCATAGTGAATTTCCAAAAGATTTACTTTTTTATCCAGCTTAGGTTGCATCCTTTAATAAATCTTTTCGTGCGGCAGATATCCGGTTCAATGCGGGTGCTATTACATCTTTAGATTATTTAATTGCAAAAATAATCTAGACAGATCAAAGACGAACTTCATTATCGCTAAATACGATTTTGTGCTGAGAAGTAAAGTCCTTGATTATTACCAGGGAAATGCATTGTGGTAAAAAAAAATTGCCGGTGATTTATCCGGTGAAGGAGCGAAATTGTTTGGAGGCCGATGGAATCAAAAAATGATCCCGTGTATTTATACTTCCTAAAGCAGGGCTTTGGCTTTGTTGGAATATACCATAAATATTAGCATTGACGAGTTTCCCCGCGCTTTGAGCATCACTGCTTTTGAAATTCCTTCTTCGGGAATAGAAGTAATAAAGGAAGATAAACTTCCCCAAAATTGGAAACATTTCCCTGCTCCGGCTTCTACAAAAGATTTCGGTACCCGGCTTTTAAAAAATTCCACCAATTCTATTTTCAAAATCCCTTCCACTGTGATTGTTGAAGAATATAATTATTTACTAAACCCACTTCATGCTGATAGTAAATATTTTAAAATAGTAGAAATAAAAGACTTTATTTATGATCTGCGAATTAAAATTGGTTTAATGAATTGGCAAATAAATTGAATTTAAAATACAGCATTTCTAATAATTTCAGTTTCCTGCTGTAAGCAAACTACAGCCTCGCAAATCACTTGCGTCTCTTCTGCCAAGTACTTCAAAAGCTCCATTTTTATAAATCTTTCCCACATCGTCGGTGGCAATAAAACAACACGAATAGAGGTTGGCAAGATCTATAATATTCAATAAACCACTCGAAGATTTGTTGCCAGAAGAATTTGAAATGACAGCAAACGGATCATGGTATTCTCTTACTAAAACTTTCATCCAGGGTGGACATTGAAACAATCCTTTTTCCTTTGAATAAGCCTGGGAAAGCAATTCCGTCATGCCATACTCTGAATGCACAACATGAACGCCTAATTTATTTTGTAAAAATTGATGCACTTCTTCACGAGTTATTTCTTCACGCCTTCCCTTCATTCCGCCGGTTTCCATTACGATCGTATTTTGAAGTTTCATTGAATATTTTTCCGCAAAGTCGAGTAATGAAAAAGTAACGCCTATTAATAAAGTGGGTTGTTCCATTATTTCATTATGAACAATGGCTTGATATAATTTTTCATGATCGTGCAAATAGAAGCCGCTATTGTTATTGTCACTCTTTTGGATAAGATTATAAACCATTGCTACCAGGGAAGAATTATTTCTTTCAAGGTAGCCCGGCAATAATCCTAAAATGCACCACTCTTTTGGATCCCCATAAAATAAATTGAATGCCTTGGAAAAACTTTTTTCATACAATGATTTTTTTTTCACCAAATGCCTGCTTGTATTTTGGCCGGTGGTGCCGCTGCTTTCAAAAATAATTTCAGGTTCAAATATTGTAGTAATTACTTCATGAGTTTTAAAAAATGAGATAGGTAAAAAAGGAATTGTTTCAATACTGTTAATATTGCCTGGATTAATTCTGAGAGAATCCACATATTTTTTATATACAGTATTGTGAAGATACTGTAGCTGAAATATTTCCAGTGCCAGATCTTCAAAATTATAGTAAGAGGCATGGAAGATCTTATTTTCCCACTCGGATATTTCTAAAGGCTTATTCAGTTTTAAATATTTAAATTTGAAGTTTAAACCACAAAGATGCGATACACTATTTTATTTTCAATATTCTTATTCGCACTACTTTCAGGATGTAATAAGGATAAATTCAATACCACCCCTTCGCTTAAATTTAATTCTGTCAATACTACGGAACTCAGAGCCGGCCAACTTATACAGTTTACTCTGACGTTTACAGATGCAGAAGGCGATTTGAGTGATTCTATTTTTATTCAAAAAATAGTTCCTAATTGTGCACAAAGTGGTTTTGCAAAACAATTATATGCTTTGCCTTCCTTTCCAACCTCCAAAGATCAACAGGGAGACCTGCTGGTAACTTTTGGGTATAATGCAAGCCCTTATACTGATGTGAAAGCACCTCAATGCTCACAAAATGATACAGCAGTTTTCAGGTTTGCTTTAAGGGATAAAGCCAATCATGTAAGCGATACTATTTCTTCTCCTCCCATCATTATTTATAAATAGCTGTGTGGTTTAAAAAAGCCTGGGAACTTATTTTATTCGGGAGTATTTTCATTGCATCTTGTGCGGTTGCATTTTGTATGGAAACCAATATTTTATTGGGGCTTCCTTTAAACTCTTTTAGTTTTTATGGCTTTGTTTTCGGAGCTACTTTGGTGCAATACAATTTGCATTATTTAGTAAAAACTATTGCTGTAAAAGATTCAATACGACTTGTATGGTCGCAACGAAATAAAACCATTCACCTTATACTTTTAATAATTGGAATTATTCTTATTCTTTTTAGTTTTTTTAGTTTTCATCTGAGACATTTTATAGTTCTTTTGTGCCTGGGCGGCGTTGCTTTTTTATATTCATTTCCCTTTCTTCCCTTTGGCAAAAAAAGAAGAATTAAAGACTATGGCTTTTTAAAAATCATTACGCTGGCTCTTTTGTGGACCCTTGTTACTGTGTGGTTTCCGGTAAATAACATGCGATACGATCCTTATCTTTTTTTGTTTGTTTTTGTGAAAAGATTTGTTTTCATGTTTGTACTTTGTCTGCTGTTTGATGTTCGTGATATTGAAATTGATAGCAAAGAAAAAATCAATACTCTTGCAGTAATGATTGGTAAAAAGAAGGCGTATTCTGTATCTTATCTTTTACTGATTGTATTTGTGATATTTTCATTTGCCCAATATTTTTATTTCCCTCAAACGGGTTTTCTCATTGCTATGCTTATTTCAGCGATTGTTACGTATGTAACAATTGAGTTTACTAAAAAAGATAATTCTGATTTTATTTATCTCGCAGGCATAGATGGCATGATGCTGTTGCAGGCAATGCTTATCTATGTGTTCAGTTTAAAACTTTAAATTTGCGTTTTATAAAAAAATAATTATTGAATATGGCAAAAAGTAAAAGATCACCCTTTGGTATCGGTAAAGAATCAATGGATTTTTTGAGAACGTATATGAACAACGCTTCACCAGTAGGCTCTGAATCCGCAGGACAAAAAATATGGCTTAGTTATATCAAAAACTATGTGGACACCACTTTTACAGATCCTTACGGAACAGCAGTTGGTGTCATTAATCCTGATAAAACTTTTAAAGTAATAATAGAAGCACATGCTGATGAGATAAGTTGGTTTGTAAATTACATTACCCCTGAAGGTTTCATTTATTTAAAAAGAAATGGAGGCGTAGATCATCAGATAGCTCCTTCACAAAGAGTATTTGTTCATGGTAAAAAAGGTCTGATAAAAGCAGTATTCGGATGGCCTGCGATTCACACACGCCACGGAGGAGCAGAGAAAGAGCAGCAGCCAAAAGTTGAAAACCTTTTCCTGGATTGCGGCGCAAGGAATAAAAAAGAAGTGGAAGATTTAGGCATTCATATTGGCGCTGTTGTTACTTATACAGAAGGTTTTGATGAGCTTGCGTATGGTAATTTAATAGGCCGTGCATTTGATAATCGCATCGGAGGCTTTATGATTGCACAGGTTGCAAGATTGTTAAAGGAGAATAAAAAGACGATTCCCTATTCATTGTATGTGGTGAATGCGGTGCAGGAAGAAATAGGCTTGCGTGGTGCGGAAATGATTGCACGAAGAATAAAACCTGATGTGGCTATTATTACTGATGTAACGCATGATTCCACCACGCCGATGATTAATAAAAATATTCAGGGCGATTGCTCATGCGGAAAGGGACCTGCATTGACTTATGGCCCCGCGGTGCACAATAAATTATTGGGTCTGATTGAAAATGTTGCTGCTAAAAATAAGATTCCTGTTCAATTGCAGGCCGTGAGCCGCAGTACCGGTACTGATACGGATTCTTTCGCTTACGCAAATGATGGTTGTCCTTCTGCATTGATTTCAATTCCTTTGCGCTACATGCACACCACGGTGGAGATGTTGCATAAAGATGATGTTGAAAATACTATCCGGCTTATTTATGAAAGCGTATTGGCACTTACGCCTAAGACAAATCTGAGTTATTTTTGATCAAAGTGAAATCGGGAACATGAATTGAGGAGACCAATTTTTAATTAGGAATTAGAGAAAAAGTAAGACACGTATTTATCACGACGCACAGGTTTGTAGGAAAGGTATTTATTGGCTAATTTGCTAATTATGGATAAAGAAATCCTTTTAAATGCTTACCGGTTAATGTGCGCTTCAAACGCTATGGCAAAGACGTATGAATCCAATCGTCAGGTTTGCAAATATGTTCATTCTACTTCCCGCGGTCATGAAGCTATTCAATTGGCAACAGCCTTTCAATTATTACCCTGCGATTTTGTAAGCCCTTATTATCGTGATGAAAGTTTATTGCTTGGGCTTGGCTTTTCTCCTTATACTTTAATGCTTCAATTGCTTGCCAAAGGGGATGATATTTTTACCGGGGGAAGGGAATATTATTCTCATCCTAATTATAGAGGAGAAGATAAGCCAACGATTATCCATCAAAGCAGCGCTACAGGAATGCAGGCAATTCCCGCTACAGGTATTGCGCAGGGTTTACAATATTTAGAAAAAATAAATTCCCCCTTATATAAAAAAGGAAAAGAAGGAGAGCGTCCCATTGTAATTTGCTCGCTCGGCGATGCCAGCCTTACTGAAGGTGAAGTAAGCGAAGCCTTTCAATTTGCGGTTTTGAAAAAGCTTCCCATCATTTATTTGGTTCAGGATAACGATTGGGGAATCAGTGTAACTTCAGCAGAAGCACGTACCATGAATGCGTCTGAGTTTGCTAAAGGGTTTAAAGGACTGCAGCGTCTAAGCATAGACGGTAGTGATTTTTTTCAAAGCTATGAAGTGATGAAAAATGTGGTAAAAGAAGTGCGCGGCAATCCGCAACCCTTTTTAGTACACGCTAAAGTTCCATTGCTTGGGCACCATACAAGTGGTGTTAGAAAAGAGTTTTACCGGACAGAAGAAGATTTAAATAGACATGCAGAAGATGATCCGTTTCCCAAATTAAAAAAACGTTTGCTTCATTTAGGAATTGAAGAAAAGGATTTGGATGATATAGAAATGATCGTGAATGATGCGATAGTTGAACAATTTGAAAAAGCAACACAAGCTCCGGAACCCGACGTCTTAAAAGTTCAGGATCATATTTTTGCGCCAACACAGGTTAGAGAAGAAAAGGGAAATCGCTCACCTTCAGGAAAGGAAAAAGTAATAATGGTGGATGCAGCATTATTTGCCATCCGGGAAATAATGGAAGAATTTCCTGAAGCCGTTTTATATGGACAAGACGTAGGAAAGAGGCTTGGCGGGGTTTTCAGAGAAACTGCAACATTAGGTGAACACTTTGGCGATCACCGAGTTTTCAATACTGCCATCCAGGAAGCCTATATTATTGGTTCTACAGTTGGTATGAGCGCGACTGGTGTAAAACCGATTGTGGAAGTTCAGTTCGCCGATTATATTTATCCGGGTCTCAATCAACTGGCAACAGAAGTTGCGAAAAGTTGTTATTTGAGTTTGGGCAAATTTCCTGTACAAACTGTAATTCGTGTACCTATTGGAGCTTACGGTGGCGGCGGCCCTTATCATAGCGGAAGCATAGAAACTTTGTTGTTGTCAATTAAGGGAATTAAAATTGTATATCCATCCAATGCGGCAGATATGAAAGGATTGATGAAAGCAGCTTTTCTGGATCCTAATCCGGTGATTATGTTGGAACACAAGGGCCTTTACTGGAGTAAAGTTCCTGGTACAGAGGAAGCTAAATCCATAGAGCCATCCAGCGATTATGTATTACCGTTAGGTAGAGGAAATATTATTTTGAATGCAGATGAAAGTAAGGTTAAGCAAGGTGAAAGTTGCTGTATCATTACTTACGGAATGGGCGTGTATTGGGCAAAAGCATCTGCTCAGAATTTTGTTGGGCAAATTGAAATTATTGATTTGCGCACCTTATTTCCTCTTGACGAGGAATTGATTTTTTCAACCGTAAAAAGGCATGGAAAATGTTTAGTACTCACAGAAGAGCAACAGAATAATTCCTTTGCAGAAGCGCTGGCTGGGCGCATTTCAAAAGAATGCTTTCAATTTTTAGATGCACCGGTACAAGTGTTAGGTGCAATGAATCTTCCGGCGGTTCCTATGAATGTTATTTTGGAAAATGGCATGTTGCCCAATGTTGATAAAGTAAGTAAGATAGTAGCAGAATTGTTCAAGTATTAGGAAGCTACTCTCTGTAAAATTATCCCGATTTTTACGTTCAATTTTTACATGAGCCTTTGTGTAACTAAGATCCATTTTATCTAATCACAAAAGAACTTTAATTGTAGTTCAAATCTATTGATGCCTGCCGCATGCTGTAAACATAAAGGTTCCGCGGGGTGAAGGGGACTTCATGCACCTGTCCAGCGTAATGAATGCAAGCCTGGCCGGAGAGGAACTGTTATGAAAAATACGGAAACGATTGCGTAAAAAAATATGGCTTAGAAATATAATTCCAATAACATTGTCTGGTTGCACAGTTCAAATTTTATGGATAAAAAAAATAAATTATTAAAACTGACTCCCGGACAGAAAACATTTATTCTTTATTTTTATAAGGATACCTGAGTATGTATTGAAGTTGTGAAAGCGTTATACAACGCATGTTTCAGAACTATTAAAGGCAGCCACCACGACAAGTTTGCTAAGCAAACAATTGCCTGAACACAAAGATTATATAAGAGATCTAGAACAGTTTGCCAAACAGGCCATGGACATTTTGAAATCAATAAACAATTACTTCTAAACAATATTTTATGCAGACACAAACTATGGGAAAGTACAGATGGACGATTTGTTCATTGCTATTTTTTGCAACTACCATAAACTATCTTGACCGTTCGGTAATCAGCTTATTAAAACCTTATCTCGAAGTACAATTTAATTGGACGGAGAGTGATTATTCGGATATAGTAATCGCTTTCCAGTTGGCGTATGCAGTAGGTATGTTAGGAGTAGGAAGGCTTATTGATAAAGTAGGTACGAAAATAGGTTATGCGCTGTCCATCCTTGTGTGGAGCCTTGCAGCCATTGGACATGCTTTGGTAAAAAGCACCTTTGGTTTTGTTGTTGCGCGTGCTGCATTAGGTGTTAGTGAAGCGGGTAACTTTCCTGCCGCTATAAAAACAGTAAGCGAGTGGTTTCCCAAAAAAGAACGGGCTTATGCAACAGGTATTTTTAATTCAGGTTCAAACATTGGAGCTATCGCCGCACCGCTTACTGTACCCTGGATTGCGGAAAATCTTGGATGGGAGTGGGCGTTTGTTATTACAGGCGCTGTTGGTTTTATCTGGCTGGTTTGCTGGATGTTGATCTATGAAATTCCTGCAAAAAATAAAAAACTTTCTAAAGAAGAATTTGATTACATCCATAGCGATCTTGATGAACCTGCTGGTATAGAAGAGAAAGCAGCAAAAGTTTCGTGGTTTAGATTATTAGGTTTCAAGCAAACATGGGCATTTGTGTTAGGAAAATTTTTGACTGATCCTGTATGGTGGTTTTATCTTTTCTGGCTGCCTGCATTTCTTCAGGCTCAATATCATCTTACCGGAACTGAAGTAGCCTTGCCGATTGCGCTTGTATATACCATGACCTGCTTTGGAAGTATAGGCGGAGGCTGGTTGCCTTTATACCTTATAAGAAAGGGCTGGCCGGTTTTTCGTGCGCGAAAAACGTCTATGCTTATTTATGGATTTTGTGTAGTGCCTGTAATTTTTGCTCAGTGGCTCGGCGCCATGAATATGTGGCTGGCTGTATTCATTATCGGGTTTGCTGCTTCTGCACACCAGGCATGGAGCGCCAACATTTTTACCACAGTATCTGATATGTTTCCGAAAAAAACCGTTGCTTCTGTAACTGGTATTGGCGGCATGGCAGGTGCGGTAGGAGGCATGGCAATAGCATGGCTTGCGGGTATGCTTTTTGATAAATATGAATTGCTGGGAAACATTGAAACCGGCTATTACATTATGTTCTTTATCTGTGGATTTGCCTACCTGGTTGCATGGCTTATTATGCATTTCCTGGTTCCAAAAATGAAAATGGTGGATATTTAGTGTAACGACTTATTATCAATAAAGGAAGCAATAGTTATGTTGCGGCATGACTTTGTAAATTGATTTGAATCTTTTTTCTTACAGGTTAATATTAAATATTCTATAAAGGGCTTACAGATTTTATAGCAATGTTGATAATCGTCTATCCAATACCGTTAGGTATCCGCAAATTGAAATCTTTTATAGCTTTTATTTAAGAAAAAATTTTTCTCGTGAGCAGGAATGCTATGCAATTGGCAAGCTTTTATTTCATGTAAACCAGTTTCACCTAAACTTTTACCGGTTAATTTATTATAAACTTTTTGCTGATTGGTGCAAATTTAAAAAGACCGCGAGAGCGGCCTTTTTAAATTTATGGTTACCAAGTGCCCGGGACTGGAATCGAACCAGCACATCCTTGCGAACGGCAGATTTTGAGTCTGCTGCGTCTACCAATTCCGCCACCCGGGCGAAAAAAAAATCGAAAACAATTATAGAAATTTTCGGGTGGCAATATTACGCATTCCATATTTTCTATCCAAATCAAACCATTCAAAATATTTAGAAATTATGCGCGTAAGGTTTATGAAGCAGATAATGTAAATTGCTTTTTTCTTAAAAAAAACAGGAATGCTGAAAATCGGATTGATTCGGGAAGGAAAAATTCCCTCTGATAATCGCGTGGCGCTTATTCCCGCGCAATGCAAATGGATCCAGGAAAATAAAGAAATTACAATTATAGTTCAGCATTCTGAAACAAGATGTTTCAAAGACAGTGACTACAAAGCGGTAGGCATTGAGGTTAAGGAAGATTTAAATGAATGTGACATCTTACTTGGAATAAAAGAAGTGCCGGTTAATATGCTGATTCCGGGAAAGATTTACTTCTTTTTTTCTCATACAAAAAAGATGCAACCTTATAATCAAAATCTTTTACAAGCAGTTATTCAAAAAAAAATTACCCTGATTGACTATGAATGCCTGGAACACGAAGACGGAACACGCCTCATTGGTTTTGGTTTTTTCGCAGGCGTAGTTGGCGCCCACAATGGAATAATGGCCTATGGAAACCGTACTGGTATGTTTCAATTGGAGAGAGTGTACAAACAAAAAAATTTCCAACAATTAATTCATACATATTTTGGACTGAAACTTCCTCTGGTAAAAATTGCAGTAACAGGTAGTGGGAGAGTGGCTCATGGCATAACCGAAATTATGAATCTCATGGAAATTCACGAGGCGGAACCGGATGAATATAAATCAACCAAATTTTCTTATCCTGTGTATGTACATTTAAAAGGCGCAGATTTATATGTCAATATAAAAACCGGTAAGTACGACAGGAAAGAATTTCATGAACATCCTGAAAGGTATAAATGCCTGTTTAATGATTACCTTTTTGAAACTGATATTTTATTGAATGGTGTTTATTGGGAAGAAAATATTCCAAGGCTTTTTGAAATGGAAGATTTGAAAAATAAGAATTTTAGAATGAATACTATCGCGGATGTTTCTGATGATAAGCATGGTTCCGTGCCTTGCAACATGGGAGATGCCACCATAGAAGATCCGATTTATGGTGTTGATAAACTAACAGCCGCCATTACGAAACCTTATTTGGAAAGTTCGGTAGACGTAATGGCTGTCGGTAATTTGCCCAACGAATTACCGAGAGATGCTTCCCGGTATTTTGGTGAGCAATTAATAAAATTTATTTTTGATGACCTGGTTAATGATGGCTCCCCAATTATAGACCAGGCGACGATTGTAAAAGATGGAAATTTGACGCAGGGGTATGAATATTTGAAGGAGTATGCGTTTGGAATTAAGAATTAGGAATGAAGAATTATGACATAAATACCAAGTTGTAAATAGCAAGATCTCATAGTTACTTCAAATAATAATCTTTCAATAATTTCTGGAATTCATCTGTATAATTTCCATCTTCATTTTTAATGATTAGCTCACTTTCTATTTCACTTGCTTTTTTTGTACCAAACAATAATATTCCCCGGAAGAAGGAATGTCCGGGAGTTTGTTTTACTATCAGTTTTTCCTTTAAATAAAAACCATTTTCTATCGCAATGGTTGTAAAATAACCTATGCGATGATAGGGTAGAAGAATGGCGAAATTTCCATTGTCTGCGATATTATTTTTTATACATTGAATCAATTCTTTTAAAGTAAGTTTCTCATGATGCTTTGCTACATTTTTATTCAGCGTGTTACTTTTTAAATCATTTTCATAGAACGGCGGATTAGAAATAATGAAGTCATATTTCAGATTCATTTTCCATTCTTTTATGTCCTGGTGAAATACCTGCATCCGTTGATGCCACGGCGATGAAGCAAAATTTTCTTTGGTTTGTTCGAATGAATTTTTATCTATTTCTACAGCGTTTACAATGGCGTTTGATTTTTGCGCAAGCATCAGGCTTAGCAATCCTGTGCCCGCACCAATGTCTAAAATTGTTTTTGGGTTGATAAAATTCTTTTCAATTTTATCAGCTACCCAGGCGCCAAATAAGCAGGAATCGGTGCAAACTTTCATGCTGCTTTTCTCCTGTTCTATTCGGAATTGCTTGAATTGAAAATAATTGTTTGGCAATTAAACTATAAATTATGAATTAAAAATAGCGCATCACACTTCAAACATATTCACGGTTCTTGCGGAGGGCACCACAGAAAAGTTTTCAAAAATCCCTGCGGCATATTTGTAGTAAGCTGTAATGGCGATCATGGCAGCATTATCAGTACAATATTCAAATGGCGGTATGTACGTATTCCACCCTTCCTGTTTCCCTAAAATTTCAAATGCATTCCGTAACCCGCTATTGGCGCTTACTCCCCCCGCTATACACACTTCCCTGATTCTCGTTTGCTGTGCTGCTTTTTTTAATTTATTCAATAAAATTGAAACAATACGAGATTGAATAGAGGCGCATATATCGGGTAAATTTTCTTCTACAAAATTTTCCTTCTTTATTTTTTCATCCCGGATAAAATATAGAAATGCAGTTTTCAAACCACTGAAACTAAAATCAAGTCCATCAATTTTTGGCTCCGGAAATTTATATTTTGCGGCATTCCCTTTCTTCGCATATTTATCAATCAATGGGCCGCCCGGATAGGGTAGGCCTAATATTTTAGCCGATTTGTCAAATGCTTCTCCTGCTGCATCATCAAGTGTTTTGCCAATAACTTTCATGCTCAATGGCGATTCGCAAAGCACAATTTGTGTGTGCCCGCCACTTACAGTAAGGCATAAAAATGGAAATGAAGGAATGGCATTTTTTTTATCAGGAGATTGAATCAAATTAGCCAATACATGTGCCTGCATATGATGTACTGCTATCAATGGTTTATTAAAAGCTAACGAAAGTGATTTTGTAAATTGGGTACCCACAAGCAAAGCGCCAATTAATCCCGGCGATTGCGTGAATGCAAAAGCATTCATCTCTTTTAATTCTACATTTGCGATTTTTAATGCTTCGTCCACTACAGGAATAATAGATTGCAAGTGCGCCCTGGAAGCTAGTTCCGGAACCACACCCCCATATTGTTCATGAATTTTTTGTGTAGCAATCACATTGCTTAAAATGACACCACCCCGGCAAACAGAAGCAGCAGTTTCATCGCACGAAGATTCAATAGCAAGAAGAGTAACCATAATTTTACAAAGTTATATCAATTGTGTTTTTAGGTTAGCTTAATTTTTTACTATGGCTTTTATTATGTGAACTCCTGACT
>DATCWN010000229.1:0-3959 GCA_036566285.1 Hanamia sp. | reverse complement strand
GACAATAAAAATATAAGTATGAACCCCCCAGTGCGGCGCAAGCCTGGTAGCAATGGTCTTACGCGTCAGCTATGCTTGTGCCGCTGCCTCACCAACAAAACGAATGGAACAAATCCTTGTCTTTGAACTTGATTAAACAGTACGGTTTTGCAGCATTACCCAAATATTTGGAGGCTTGCGGCAAAATATGGAAATTGGTACTTTAAATGGAAAACATATCCCGCTATGGCAGAGATAAAAACCAAACAAACCAACGCCGATGTTCACGAATTCATCAACTCCTTTGCAGATAGCGGGCAAAAGAAAAAAGACAGTTTTGAGCTTCTGAAACTAATGCAGGATTTTACAGGCCACGAGCCTAAGATGTGGGGCCCTTCCATTATTGGATTTGGGAGGTATCATTACAAATCAGAGCGTAGCCGCCAGGAAGGTGACTGGCCACTGGTGGGCTTTTCTCCACGAAAATCTGCCATTTCACTTTATGTGTATACAGGGAATGCAGCACATGAACACCTACTCAAAGGTTTAGGTAAATTCAAAATGGGCAAAGCCTGTATCTATATTAAAAGGCTGTCGGACATTGACCAGGATGTGCTGAAAAAACTAATGAAAGGATCGATTGATTTTCTACACTCAAAATATGGAAACAATAATTAAAGACCACGATGCAAAACAATAAAAAATGGGAGAGGGAGCTATCTGTAGTAGCATCTATTCTTTCAAAAGCACCTTTGGAGAAAAGTATCAAATGGGGAGCCGAAGTATTTACCTGTAACGGGAAAAACGTGGTGAGCTATGGCGGCTTCAAAGATTATTTTGCGATATGGTTTTTTAACGGCGTCTTTCTAAACGATACCAATAAGGTTTTGGTGAATGCACAGGAAGGCAAAACAAAATCTTTGCGGCAATGGCGTTTCACTTCTATGGAAGAAATTGATGAGAAGAAGATATTGGAATACGTTACCGAAGCTATAGAAATTGAGAAAAAAGGATTGAAAATGCAGCCGGCCAGGTTTGCTCCGGTTGCCCCTCCACAATTGCTTGCTGATGCACTGAAAAATGACAAAGCATTGAAATCCGCTTTTGAACAACTTACACCCGGCAGGCAGAAAGAATATATCGTCTATCTTAATGAAGCCAGGCAAGAAACAACGAAACTAAAAAGGCTCGACAAAATAAAGCCGATGATCCTGAATGGCACAGGGCTAAACGATAAATACAAGTAATTTTAAAATTACGCAGTGGCTTTGGTTAACGACATCAAAAGCTTTATAACCCTGTTGTGGGGTTTGAGAGAAAGATAAGTGTGGCTGTTTCACCTACCTGGCGCAAGGTCGTGGAAGTGTTTTAAAACAGGCTCGCTGTTTTTGAATGAACCATAAATTTCGCATGCGCAGCAATAAACACAAGCAGACTACATAAAATGTACTATTTTTAATTTATAAAAATACATTATGTCAAGTTTTCATACTACCTACAAAACTGTTGATGGCAAAATAATTGCACTTCCACATATTTCTTATATTGATGCCATACGGGACGCTGAGAATGGGTTAAAACAATTCAAAGTAGTTCAACTAACGGGCAGTGAAATTATTATTGAACATGAAGACGAAAAGGTATTATTAAAAGAATGGCGTGCACTTGAGAAGAAATGGGCCCGGCTCCTTAGTTTTAACCAAAAATGATGCGGTAGCACTAAATACGCCCGGCACGAAGCCGCATATGTTCGCCAACACGGAGATTATTTCTTTTCCTTGTTCAAATAGGCTTCAACATCTTTAGCAACGCTTCCTACCTGCTTTACTGCATTTTTTAATTTTTCGCTGGATACACCAAATTTCTTTGACCAGGCATTTACTTCATAATCTTCTGATAAATTAATCCTGTCGCGATCTGGTTTCCCAATATGGTTTTTATTGTCTGCCATATTCTTAAAGTTTACAAAATAGAGACAACTGGTATGCCAAAACTGGCATGTGTTTTATTACCACTACCATCATGTTTTAACCCAATACAAACAAAAGCGTTCCTTCGATAAAGCGCTGCTGTACTAAGTTTTGTAACTCAGGATATTTCCTATCCTATTGTATTCTGTCCAACCCCACGCTATTCGTAGAATGAGTGGAGTATGCATATTTCCTAAGAAGAGGCCTTGCTTTGGCTATTCAAAACAATTGTATATGTTTGTCTTTAGGCAAAACTTAATTGTGTTAATTATGAGATTAAAAAAAGCACTTTTATTAAACCTGGAAGGCCTGTTGGTGGTAGCATTCTTTCTATCATTTGAAAACCTGGTAAACGCACAAAGAGCGAATACTTATGGCCCAGGTTTACACACCTACGATCAATATAAAGAGCATACGGATAACATGCAATATTGGAGAAACCGTGCTGCTGAAAACAACAGAAGTCCATCCACAAATACAAATAGCAATTACAACTTTGCTGAAGGCAGAAGAAAAGCTCTTGATGAAGAAAAAAGACAAACTGCAGAAAGACAAAGTAGTCGCGCGCAATATGAAAAGGAAACCAGGGAAATGGACAAAGCAGGACGAACAGTAGTTGCTGATGGAGTGAGTATTGTACTTGATGAATCCCCCCGTTATTTTGCTACCAATATCAGGACAGTCAGAAGGGGAAACAGCCTGGGCCTATTGAAAGGGGAGGTAACGAATGGCTCCCTGGTACAACCATTTATTTATAATTCATTCTCTCCCTTTATCAATAATCTTTTCTCAATTGCCAGGAGCGGTAATAAGTATTCTGTTATAGGAAGGGATGGAAATACCCTGTTACCGCCTGTATATGATTCCATCTCGGTTTTTTCCGGCAATTTGTTTTTGGTGAAAAAATCAGGATTATACGGTATTGTCAATGCCGAAAACAAGGCAGTGGCGCCTGTTAAATATTATGAGATAGAGAAATTAAAAAATGGTATGGCTATTATCACTACCGCATCTTACAGAAGTGGTATTATAGATTCCACCGGAAAATTTCTGTTGCCTGCGGATTATAGATTAATTCAAAGGCTTCCGAACCATAATGTCATCCTGGCAAAGGATGATAAGTTTGAAATGGTAAAAACAAAAACCTGGGAATCGGTCGCTTCTTCGCAATATTCAATGTTGGTTGATTATTCCTTTAATAAAGCGGTTCTTGCTGAAAAAGACGGGAAATATGGTTTTTTAGATTATTCGGGAAAAGAAATTATTCCTGTAAAATATAATATTGACTGGCGTATTCCGGGATATGATTATGCAGGAAAAATAAAACATGCCGGAAAAGCCGGGGTCATAGATTTGGGTTATGATGGGAAGATATTGGAATCAGTTCCGCCGGTTTACGATAGCATCGTTGGGTATTATCCTTCCGAAGGGAAGGCAGTAGTAATCAATGGTGGGATAAAAAAAGAAATCCCCCTTAATTTGATGGGATTTAAAGCAATCAGAGGTTTTATAAAGGGAAAGGCTGCAGCTACGAAAGGGGGTGGGTGGGGATTTATTGATTATTCAGGTAAAATGATCATTCCCCTGAATTTTGAAGAAGTGGGTGATTTTTCTGCCCGTACAGAAAAACGGGATGGGAAGGTTGTAGATGCGGGAGTAGCAAGGGCTAAGATGAATGGGAAATGGGGCCATATCAATTTAAAAGGAGAATGGATTACAGAGCCGGTATATGATGAAGTTTTTGATTTTGACGACAGCTATGCTAAAGTTAAAAACAACCATAAATTCGGGCTGATTACTATCCGCAAGGAAGTAATAACAGCGTGTATTTATGATGAAATAAGAATGGATAAAGGTCTGATATACGCGATAATGGTAAAAGATAAAAGTGGCAAATGGGGCATCATGGATTTTTATGGAAAGTTGGTAGTGCCGTGTAAGTATGATGACGCGAAGGTGGTAAGCGTAAAATATATAACTGAGGTAAAGCGGATTCATTTAAAAAAAGGC
>DATCWN010000226.1:0-3903 GCA_036566285.1 Hanamia sp. | reverse complement strand
AACTTACAGTTATAACGATATTCATTAGTTGCCTTCAGGTTTCTGCCGAATCATATTCCAATAAACACTTTACATTGGCTAATAACAGCAGTGATAAAGTGTTGGATAAAATACCAAAAAAAGGCAGCCTGCCTCCCGTATTAAATTTATGGAATAATAGCTCCTTTTACAACCCAATCATTCATCAGAATGTAGTGGGTATATCTGCACTGGATGTTCTTTATGCAGATCGCAAAATTCAGGGTAAAATCATTGATGAAAATGGTAATCCTCTTGAAGGTGTATCTGTGAAAGTAAAGGGGCAAGACCTTGGAACCCTTAGCGATGCTACCGGGGCATTTACTTTAGATGTACCTGATAATGCCATATTGGAAATAAGCTATGTGGGATATCAAACACAAGAAATACCGGTAAGGAACAGAAATAATTTCAACGTAGTAATGAAAGGATCTTCAACCGAGTTGAGCCAGGTAGTGGTTGTGGGATATGGGACACAAAAGAAAGTGAATTTAACAGGCGCTGTTTCTTCTATTCAGGGAGCAGACGTTATTACTACTAAGAATGAGAATGTTCAAAACATGATTGCCGGTAAAATTCCTGGTGTACGTGTAACACAAAATACATCTGAACCGGGTGCGTTTAGTAACAATTTTGACATTCGTGGTATGGGTTCTCCTTTGGTTATCATTGATGGCATTCCCCGTACGAATGACGATTTTCAGCGTTTGGATCCCAATGACGTAGACAATATATCTGTTCTGAAAGATGCTTCTGCAGCGATATATGGTGTTCGCGCGGCAAATGGAGTTGTTTTGGTTACTACTAAAAAAGGCACAAAAAATAAATTGGAATTAAATTATTCGGGTTCTTACACCCGGCAAATTCCATCTGGTTTACCCAAAACTGTTGACGCCATTCAATATATGACTCTTCGTAACGAGCGTGCCATGCATAGTGTAAACGGAGGTTCTCCTATCTTCAATGATCAGCAATTTGAAGATTACAGAACAGGTGTAAAGCAAAGTACAGATTGGTATCCATTGGTGTTTAGCAATTATGCTCCGCAAACAATGCACAACTTGAATGCAACGGGTGGTAATGATAAAACCACTTATTATGTGGGCCTTGGTTATCAATACCAGGAAGGCTTTTTCAAGTCAAGTAATCTGAACTATAATAAATATAACGTTCGTTCAAACATAACTACTAAGATTACAGATCGCCTTACTTTCGATTTAAATTTGAACTTAATAATGGATGAACAGAATCGCCCATACCAGGATTCCTGGTGGATCATCCGCAGCTTCTGGAGACAAGGCCCTCAAATTCCTGCTTATGCCAACAACGATCCTACTAAACCTTTTCATGGTTTAATCGAAGGGGATAACCCGGTCTCATTCATGGATGAAGATCTTATTGGGTACAAACGATATAACAAAAAATGGATTCAATCGGCAGCCAGCTTAAAATATGATATCGCTGGGGTAAAAGGATTGTATGTAAAAGGATTGTTCAGCTACGACTATTTTGTATCAGGCGCTAATCTTTTTCAAAAAGAATATGACCAGTACAGATATGATCCGGCTTCAGATACTTATTCCAAATTTACCCGTCAATCACCCAACAGAATCAGAAGGGAATCTTATTTTAAAGCGCAAACATTGGCTCAGGCTTCTTTGAACTACGATGGCTCATTCGACAGACACAAAGTGGGTGCTCTTTTATTGGGAGAAGCACAAAAAAGGACGAGTGATAACTTTGCTGCTCAGAGAGACTTGATACTTTCGTTACCTTACTTATTTGCAGGTGTTGCACAAGGACAAGTAGCCACTATGAACTCAGGTGCTGACGGTCTTTATGAATTCTCAAATCTTGCATTGGCTGGCAGACTCAATTACGGGTTCAACGATAAATATTTGGCCGAAGTTCTGTTCCGTTATGACGGATCATCGAAATTTGCCGAAGGTTCTCAGTGGGGCTTCTTCCCTGCAGCCTCGGTGGGATGGCGCGTTTCCAAAGAAGAATTTTTCAAAAATGCAGAAAGCCTGTCATTCATCAACCAGTTGAAAGTTCGTGCTTCTTACGGTAAAACGGGAGATGACAATGCATCAAGCTATCAATTTATTTCAGGTTATAACTACCCAACAAGTAGTAGCGCAAGAAACTTCACCGGTGGTTATGTATTTAACGGCAGTTTTAATGCAAGTGCTGATAATAAAGGAATTCCTAACCCAAATATAACCTGGTTTACCTCTAAGACATTTGATGTGGGCATTGACCTGGAGATGTGGAACGGCCTCTTAGGTATTACTGCTGACTATTTTAGTAGAAATCGGCAAGGCCTTTTAGCTACAAGGAATGGAGGTATTCCCACTGTTGTAGGCGCGGGTTTACCCCAGGAAAATTTAAATAGTGATCGCACCTATGGTTTTGATTTGGAACTTTCTCATAGAAACCATGTAGGAGATTTTAACTACAATTTGAAAGGAATTTTTTCTTTGGCCCGGGTTCAACGTCTTTATGTAGAGCGCGGTGCAATTGGTAGTTCCTGGAGCAATTGGGTAAACAACCAAAATAACCGGCTGCAGGGCATTCATAGAGGACTAGAAGGGGCAGGTCAGTACCAATCCTGGGATGATATCTGGTCATCTCCCACTTACATAAGTAGGGGAACCATTGTTGGTGATTATAGATACGAGGATTGGAATGGTGATGGTGAAATTAATGGGAATGATGTTCATCCTATCGAGTACAACCAATATCCCTGGATGAACTTTGGTTTAACCTTCGATGCTTCTTACAAAGGATTTGACTTGAATTTACTGCTGCAAGGTTCAGCAATGAGTTCATTGGTCTATGGCGAACAGCTTCGTGAGCCTATGTGGGGCAGTGGTGAATCAGGGGCGATGGTACAATTTATGGACAGGTGGCATCCTTCAGATCCGAAAGCAGATCCGTATGATCCGGCAACTAAATGGGTAAGTGGTCACTATTCTTACACCGGAACTTTGCCTGATGTAAACTCTTCCTTCAATGTGGTGAATGGTGCTTATTTGCGGCTAAAGAGTATAGAATTAGGTTACACACTTCCTTCCGGTTTGATTAAGAAAACAGGCCTCAAGAATTTCCGTGTATATGCAAATACATACAACTTATTCACTTTCACCAAAGTGCAATTTGTTGACCCTGAACACCCCAATGACTCGTTTGGTTACTTGTATCCATTGAACAAGACTGTTTCTATCGGAGTAAATGTTAAATTCTAATAACTACAACTATGAAAGTAAAATATTTTTTATTCGTTCTGTTGACGTTAAGTGGTCTCTCAATTTCTTGTAAAAAAGATTTTTTGAATATACCACCCGTGAACGTTGTGCAAGACAAAGATCTCTTTTCAAATGAGGCTGGCATGACGGTTTATTTGTCACGCATCTACAGTCAAATGCCTTACGAGGACTTTAAATATTCTCCCAACCGCCAGTTCTTTGACGATTGGTTGGTAACTCCCGGTGCTAACGAAGGCTCTTCAATAGGGCGTGATGCAGGTGCTGCTATGACCTCAGAAGGCGGATCACGTAACGGGGCTTATTGGGGCCGCGCATTCAATCTGCTTCGCGATGCCAACTACCTACTCGAAACATTGCCAAAATATAAAGCGAATTTTTACGACTCAATCTATAACCATTTTATGGGGGAAGGTTATTATGCCCGTGCAATGGTTTTCTATGCTCTGGCCAAAAGATATGGAGGTATGCCGTTGATTACTTCTGTG
Organism: Hanamia sp.; assembly: GCA_036566285.1. Lineage (GTDB taxonomy): Bacteria > Bacteroidota > Bacteroidia > Chitinophagales > Chitinophagaceae > Ginsengibacter. The sequence continues at coordinate 131 of DATCWN010000226.1, read as the reverse complement.
TTGAAATATCCAGATGTTCCAGCTGCTCTACTTGAAACTCCACGTTCTACAGAAGAACAGACCTGGAACCAGGTATTATCCGATTTTGATTCAGCAATCGCCCGTCTCGCAGACAATAGTCAAAAAAGGGG
>DATCWN010000095.1:0-14104 GCA_036566285.1 Hanamia sp. | reverse complement strand
CTGGGGCAAGTGGACCGCAGCGACAGAGATGATCCGAATGATCTCTCAAAAATTATGGTGCGGAATAGCCGCGGCGAAAACATTGGCCTGGATAACCTGGTAGCCACCGAAGAAACCTCTTCACCACCCACGATCTATCATTTCAACCGGTATAAATCTGCAACTATTTCTTCAGGGCTTGCGCCGGGTAAAACAGTTGGTGATGGTATTAAAGAAATGCAGCGGATTGCGGATAAAGTTTTGGATGAATCTTTCAACACTGCATTGAGCGGTACTTCAAGGGATTATTCGGAGAGCTCCGGGAATACTTTGTTCGCATTTATACTGGCGCTCATTTTGATTTACTTAGTTCTTTCGGCCCAATTTGAAAGTTTTATAGATCCGTTTATAATAATGATTACCGTACCGTTGGCCTTAGCAGGAGCGCTACTTTCATTGTGGGTTTTCGGGCAGACCTTTAATATTTTTTCACAGATAGGAATGATCATGCTTATTGGCCTGGTAACTAAAAATGGAATTTTAATTGTGGAGTTTGCCAATCAAAAAAGGAAAGCAGGGCTCAATAAAAAAGATGCGGTGATAGAAGCCGCTTTTCTAAGGCTGCGCCCAATATTAATGACAAGTCTTGCTATGTCATTAGGCGCCTTACCGCTTGCTCTCTCAATAGGAGACGCCAGTACCAGCCGCATTCCCCTGGGAATTGTAATTGTAGGTGGCATCATGTTTTCCCTAATTCTTACTTTATATGTAGTGCCTGCCATGTATGGTTATCTTTCATCTAAAAAACATGAGATGCATGAAGCGTATCAGTAATAAATTTTTCCTGTTTTTTTTACAAAGTTTTATTTTTATTCTTCCCGCCTCTGCGCAGGATAGTGTGCTCACGGTACAAGATGCTATAAAACATGCCATTGAAAATAACTATGGTGTCATCATCAGTAAAAATGAAATAGAAATCGGCGCTATCAACAATAACTGGGCAAACGCAGGCGCCATACCACTTATAAGCGCCACTGCCAATAAAGTCGCAGGAGTAAATAATCTGCGGCAAGATTTAAGTAACGGAACGGTTACCAGAAAAAACGGCAACACTACTCAAAATTTTAATGCCGGCATTGCGGTTAACTGGCGTGTTTTTGATGGTTTCAAAATGTTCGCAACCAAAAAAAGATTGGAAGAATTAGAAAGAAACGGTGAATACACTTTTAGGAAAAATCTGAATGAAACCGTTTATAATGTCATCACTTCCTATTACAATATAGTTACACTAAACGAGCAATTAAATGCCACACAGGAACAGATCGTATTATACACAGACCGCTATAACCTTGCTCAGCGCAGGTTTGAGATAGGCACCGGTGCCAGGTATGAAGTACTGGAAGCGCAGGTTGATTTAAATGAACAGCAATCCAATTTGCTTTCTTTACAAAATTCTATTGCGCTCGCAAAATCTTCATTAAATAATCTTCTTGGAAAAAATCCGGATACCACATATAAAGTAATTGATACCATTATCGTACAACCATTACCGTTAGTCTCGGAAGCGCAAAATAAAATTGAAAACCAAAACCCTGACATTCTTCTGGCCAATAGCGGCCTGGCCATTTTAATGGAAACCAAAAAAGAAGTAAATGCTGCACGTCTCCCTGAAGTTACATTGAGCGGTTTTTACAACTTTGTAAGAAGCAGGAATAGCGCTGGTTTTACACTACTCAATCAAACCTATGGGCCTTCTGGTTCTGTTGGAGTAAGTATTCCATTGTTTAGTGGAATATTGGTAAAAAAACAATTGCAGGTATCTGATATTCAAATAAAAAATCAAAATCTTTTTATTGAACAGACAAGAAACGATATTCAAACGGCTTTAAACAATGCCTACATCAATTACCATAATTCTCTGAAAGCTATTGACCTGGAAAAAAATAATCTTATCCTGGCTACTGAGAATATTTTCATAGCTACCGAGCGCTACAAAAAATTAAATATTACTTCTGTGGAGCTTCGGCAGATCCAGATAAGCTATAACGCGGTAAAGAATCGTTTATACAACGCGCTTTACCAGGCCAAAGTAGCAGAAGCGTCCATTGCTTTACTCACCGGGGATATTGCGAATTTGTAAGAAGTCTGATTTGGAATGTTTGATCTTTAACACATAGCGATTCTGATTTCCCAACTTTCTTATTTCTCATTCCTTATTTCTTATTTCTTATTCCTTCCTTATCTTTATTGCCTACAAAAAAATTACATGGAAGAAGTAAATCATCCGCTGGTTGGAATTATTATGGGCAGCGACAGTGACCTGAAAATAATGGAAGCCTCTGCTGCGCTTTTAAAAGATTTCAATGTTTCTTATGAGCTAACCATTGTCTCGGCGCATCGCACACCTATGCGAATGGTTGAGTATGCAACGTCGGCGCATCAAAGAGGTTTAAAAATTATTATTGCCGGTGCGGGAGGTGCCGCACATTTACCCGGCATGATTGCTTCCTTGACTACATTACCAGTTATTGGTGTGCCTATCAAATCTTCCAACTCTATTGATGGATGGGATTCTGTTCTTTCCATATTGCAGATGCCTAATGGCGTTCCGGTGGCCACTGTGGCGCTAAACGCAGCAAAAAATGCAGGGATATTAGCTGTGGAAATATTAGCTGTTGCAGATGAGATACTTACTCAAAAGCTAACAGATTATAAAAATGAAATGAAAAAGGAAGTTGAAAAAAAAGCGGTTAAGTTGGAAAAAGAAAATACTAAATAGTAACTGTCTTTTCTTCTATGATACAAAACTCCTGTTCAAGAGTTAATGAATTTTCATAGATAGTTTTAAAAAAATCACTCCCCCATTTGGCATAGAATAACATAAAGTTATCGGTGCGTTCCTGTAAGCCATCGTTAGGAAATAATACTGAAAATAATTTAGACAATTGGTTTTTCTGTGTTGTGAATTTATTTTTTTCGGCGCGTAACATTTTCTTTTCCAAAGCAGATATTGAATTCAATTGCTTCGTTTCCAAAGCCTCAGCATGTTGTTTAAGAGTAGGATCAATTTCTTTTACCAATACTTTTATCTTCTCATAAATTTCCTGGAACTGGAGTTTCTCATTACTTAAATTTAAAACAGATTTGCTTTCCTTACTGATGATTTCATTAAACAAAATCGTTTCACCTTTAAAAAGATCTATTGATTGAAAGCCTGATTTTTGTGACTGTTCCAAATACTTTTTTTCAACGATCAAAAATGAATTTCTTACTACTAAAACCGGGAAAGGAACTTTATAGTTTACAAACAAATCTTTCAATTGTAGCCAGTAAGCCAGCTCGCCACCACCGCCAATCCATGCCACATCAGGCAAAATAATTTCCTGGAACATTCCGCGCAAAATTACATTCGGGCTAAAGCGTTCGGGATGTGATGCTAATTCAGTTTTTATTTCTTCTTTTGAAAATGCGATATCGGTATCATGTACAATGAAACGATCATCAACGGGCACTATTCTGTTTCTCAGATTATCTTTTAAATAAAACAAATTAATTTCACGCGGATAGGCCTGTGCTTTATAATTCTTCGCCAGCATCTCCGAAGAATGCTGAACAATCTTTGAGGGCGTATTATCAAAAATATCTTCTTCAAAAACGGAAAGCATTTCTTTTTTGTATTCAGCATTATCCGGCAATAAAACTACCAACCCATATTCTTTAAATAATTCATGAACGAATAAAAAAGTGGCTTCTTCAATGCTCCTGTTTTTTTTGTAACAGCTTTTCAAAAGATCAGTTATTTCATTCCCATATTTTTCAACAGATAATCTTCCTGAAATCTGCTCAATTAATTTGATAAGACTATCATCAATTTTCATTCTTCCCACTGCGCCGGTTTGTGAAGTTTGCCATTCATACTTTTTGCCTTCAATTACTATATGATTCAGTTCTTCCAAATCTGCATCTTCACTACCTACAAAAAAAACAGGAATAAAATTATATTCCGGTAATTGTTTTTTTAAAGTATCTGACAACTTTATAGCATGCATTATTTTATAAATAAAATACAGATGCCCTGTAAAAATATTGGGCTGATGCGCCGTACAGACTGTAAAAGTATTATCGCTTAAAAGTGCATTGATATTGGATTTGACCTTATCATCATCTTTTACACATTGATATTGAAGCTTGAGTTGTTCCACCAAAAGCCGGCGATTAGTATTAAATTTTTTTCTTTGAAAAATGGCTGATTTAATTCCTTCAAGGCTTACGGGGTGTTCGTAGAACTCTTTTAACTCCGGCGATTGATGCACATAATCCAATACAATTTTAGTAAATTTTCCTGTTTGAGAATGGGGTACATATTTCGATTGAAAGTTTGTATTCAAGGCCTGAAATTTTTTTTGCAAAGATAGAGGTAAAACGTTCAGGAAGATTCTAAAGCGGGCGATGCTCCTGCCAGCTTTTTTCTCAAAAAAAAATAAAAGATTGGTTTTTCAAATCCTTAGGAACAATACCATAAATTCGCTTATCAACCTTTTTGAAATCATTACACAAACCAAACATTAAATGAAGTACAAAACAATTGCAGTTCTTCTGCTGGTATCTATTTCTTTGTCAGTGATGGCTCAGCCAAAAAATAAAGGGAAGTGGCAGTCTCTTTTTAATGGTAAAGATCTTAGTGGCTGGAAACAGCTTAATGGCAAGGCACTTTACGCAGTTAAAAATGGCGAAATAGTCGGGACAACCGTTGCCAATACTCCCAATTCATTCTTGACAACAGAAAAAAATTATGGCGACTTTATTTTAGAGTTGGAATTACTCGTGGATAACTCAATGAATTCCGGAATTCAAATCAGAAGCGAAAGCAAACCTGAATATCAGAATGGCCGCGTTCACGGATACCAGGTAGAAGTGGATCCTTCTGAAAGAGCATGGAGCGGCGGCATATATGATGAAGGGCGCAGGGGATGGCTATATACTATGGAATATAATCCGGCAGGCAAGAAAGCTTTTAAAAATAATCAATGGAATAAATATCGCATCGAATGTATTGGCAACAGTATAAGGACCTGGATAAACGGAATTGCAACGGCTAACTTAGTAGATGCTGAAGTACCGAATGGTTTCATCGCACTCCAGGTACATGCCATCGGTAAAAACGATCAGCCCGGGAAACAGATACGCTGGCGCAATATCCGCATCCAAACAACCAATCTTACACCTTCGCCAATAGACAATATTTTTGTGGTGAACACTGTTCCAAATAATCTATCAGCCCAGGAAAAAGCCAACGGATACGTTCTTTTATTTGATGGAAAAACAACCAATGGCTGGAGGGGAGCTTATAAAACTCATTTCCCCGAAAAAGGTTGGACAGTTAATGATGGAGTACTTAGTGTTCAAAAGTCAGGCGGGGCCGAATCTACCAATGGTGGCGACATTGTTACTGACAAAAAATACAGCGCCTTTGAATTAAAGTTTGATTTCAAATTAACCGAAGGCGCCAACAGCGGTGTGAAATATTTTGTTACCGAATCCGAAGGAAATAAAGGATCAGCCATTGGTTTGGAGTACCAGATTTTAGACGACGAGAGGCATCCGGATGCAAAATTGGGCAGAGATGGCAACAGAACGCTGGGTTCACTTTATGACCTGATTCCGTCAAAGAAAGAATCAAGATTTATAAAAAAAATAGGCGAATGGAATGAAGGTGTTATTAAAGTTTCTCCCAACAATCATGTAGAATATTTTTTAAATGGGATAAAAGTGCTGGAATATGATCGTGGCTCGCAAGAATATTTAGCTCTTGTAGCAAGGAGTAAATACAAGGACTGGCCCAACTTTGGGATGGCTCCAAGCGGACATGTTTTATTACAGGATCATGGAGATGCCGTATCCTTCAGAAGTATAAAAATTAAAGAGCTTAAATGAAGCGATAAAATATTATAGACCTTATCTTACAGAAGAAAGATTCCATTAAAATATAGATTTAAAAATTGCGTCTATCCCTGACTGTTATATGGAAAAATCTGAGAGGAAAATTTCTGATAATAATTGAACCAAAAGATAAATAGCTTTAAAGAATCACCAATTATAAAAACAATCTTATTTTCTAATTTGTAAACAATTCAATAATGCCACAATCAAGACGTGATTTTATCAAAAAAACAGCCATCACCACAGCGGGTGTTTACATGGGCGCCTCCGCTTTTAGCGCCAGGAGTTATCGCAATATCATTGGCGCCAACGACCGCGTAAGAGTAGGCGTGGTAGGCTTTTCAGACAGGCACCGGAGTTCACACATGCCTTGCTTTATGAATCATTATAAAGAATTAAATTTTGATGTAGTAGCCGTATCGGATATCTGGAACAAGAGAAGAGAAACCGGCGCTGCCATGTGGAAAGAAAAAATGCAGCACGATATTATCGCCTGCCGTAATAACGAAGAAATGTACAGCAAGAAATTAGTAGATGCGGTATTCATTGCCACATCAGACTTTCAACATGCCTTGCATGCCATAGAAGCTGTAAACGCCGGATGCGATGCTTATGTGGAAAAACCATTTGCCGAAACAATGGAAGACAACCGTGCCGCTCTTAAAGCGATAAAAGCATCGGGCAAAATTATACAGATAGGATCGCAAAGAAGAAGCGGCGCCAACTACCATGCTGCCAATGAATTTATTCGCTCAGGAAAATTTGGCCCGATAACAATGGTGGAACTGACGTGGAATGTAAACCAGCCGGGGCGCTGGCGCAGGCCTGATTTGGTGGCACAACTAAGAGAAGAAGATACAGACTGGAAAAGATTTTTAATGAACAGGCCGGCAGATAATTATGATCCCAGGAAATATTTAGAATATCGTTTGTTCTGGCCGTATTCATCAGGCCTTCCGGGCCAATGGATGAGTCACCAGATAGATACAGTACATTGGTTCAGCGGCCTGAAACATCCGCGTAGCGTGGTTGCTAACGGTGGCATCTATACCTGGAAAGATGGAAGAACCAATTGGGATACCATCACAGCGGTTTTTGATTATGGCCCTGCAAATGATCCATCAACAGGTTTCCAGGTAACTTTTGCTTCACGGATGGGCAATGGTGACGAACGGCCTGCAGAAATTTATTATTCTAATGGCGGCGAATTAAATTTAAATACCAACACCGTTTCTCCGATAGGCGGGTTGACAAAAAGATTTGCCGATGCCATGAATATGAAACCCAATTTATTACCCGAGCTTAGTTTGTCTAATGAAGAAAAAGTAGTGGCTTCCGCCAATACAGGTGGGGACAAGCTTACATCGAATCATGTGCGCAACTGGATGGAATGCGTGCGCAGCCGCAAGGAAACAAATGCCCCGGTGGAAGCAGGTTACAGCCATTCTATCGCAAATATTATGACCACAGCCGCGTCACACACCGGCCTTAAAGCAACCTTTGATGAAAATACCCAGGAAGTAATGGTAGGCGGCAAAGTATTTAAATATTAAACTCTTTGTAAAAGAAGAATGAAAATAGTTTCCTGGTACCTACGGCATAGATATTCGTGTAGCTGTTACCGTTAATTCATTATTTATTTGTCTTTGCATTCAACAGACCTCACAGATTTAAAAACCTGTGAGGCCTTTCATAATCCACATTAAAAAATACAAGAGAAAAAATTTCAGTTACAAAAAAAATTATTATGAAATATTTGATACAATCTTTAGGACTTAGCCTGTTGGCAATTGCCTGCTTCTCTGTAGCCTTCGCTCAAAAACAAGAAAAAGTAAAACTGGTGAAATCAGCAAAGGAAAATAAGATCGATATTTTTATCGGAGATAAATTGTTTACCACTTTTATGTATCCTGATAATTTGGAAAAACCGGTATTGTATCCGGTGCATGCAGCCAATGGAACTGTTGTTACCAGGGGGTTTCCATTAAATACCCAGCCAAATGATCCTACTGATCATCCGCATCATCTTGGAATATGGTTCAATTTTGAAAATGTAAATGGGCTCGACTTCTGGAATAATTCGTTTGCCATTCCCAAAGAAAAAAAACATTTATACGGATGGATTCATACCGACAAGATTCTTAAAACATCAGGCGGCACAAAAGGAGTACTTTCTTATCATGCCAACTGGACCAATCAGCAAAAAAGAGTATTGCTCGAAGAGAGCACCAGGCTGGAATTTAGCGGCACAAAGCATCAGCGCATTATAGACAGAGTAACGGTTTTAAAAGCCGATACCACTGTTACTTTTACCGATGCCAAAGACGGGATGCTCGCTATCAGACTGGCACATGCATTACAAATACCAACAAACAAGGATCAGCAATTTAAAGATGACAAAGGCAACGTAACTGTAGTAAAAGGTGGAGCAGATAACATCCCCACAGGAAACTACATAACCAGCGAAGGCAAACAGGGCGATGAAGCCTGGAGCACCAGGGCAAGATGGTGTAAAGTGTATGGCAAAATGGGGAATGATTCTATAAGCATTACCATTATTGACCATCCTGAAAATATTAACTATCCCACATTCTGGCATGCACGCGGCTATGGCTTATTTGCAGCAAATCCGCTTGGAGAAAGAATATTTACTAATGGTAAAACGTTTAAAGATCTTCAATTGAAAAAAGGAGAATCGGTTACTTTTCGTTTCAGAATAATTGTAGATGAAGGAAGTGAAACAATTTCTTCAGCAGTATTGAATAAGTTGGCGGATGAGTTTGGGAAGAAGAAATAAAATTGATTACCGGTTAAAAAAATATTTTTAATTACAATCGGTTAATTTCATCCCACACTTTTTTTATGACAGGTATGCCATTTGCAAGATTGTTTTTTCTTGTAATCAAAACCCGTTCGCCGGGATAAATTATTTTTTTCAATTCGTCAACAGATACTGATTGGTGATAATCATTTATAATCTCCTCAATAATTTTTGTAATAGTTGATTGATGACCCAACTTTGAAATATCAATAGCGATAAACACCTGCGACAAGCCGTATTCAACTTCTTTCTTACTTATTTCATGAGTTGCCAGCCCACCCGATAAAACTGTTGCCAGCAAGTCCAGTAATAGCGCCAGTCCTGCACCTTTCCAGCAACCAATGGGTATAGGCCTGTTTGATGCAAGAATCGCAGAAGGATCTTTGGTCAATGTTCCATCAGTATCAAACCCGCCGTGTACAGCAAGCGTTTCATTCTTCATTGCCGACAGTTCCAGGGCGCCATAAGAATATTGCGACATAGCCATGTCCAGCACAATAGCTTCTTTATTATAAGGCAATGCCAGTACCAAAGGGTTATTGCCAAGCCGTGCATCTCTTGCTCCCCATGCCGGCATGTTGGCGATTGTATTTGTCCAACCAATAAATACACAACCTGCTTTAGCAGCCTCCCAGCCATAGGTGCCACCACGCATCCAATGATTTGTGTTTCTCAATGCAACACAACCGATACCATGTTGTTGAGCCAACGCCGTAACAGTTTCTGTTGCAGACATTGCATTTAATACGCCAGGTCCCAGATGACCATTCCATTGTTCTATGCCGCCATATTTATTTTCTAAGGATGGCATTGCATTCACCTTTACAAAACCTTCTTTTACATATTGAACAAATACCGGGAAACGATTGACACCATGGGTATAAATTCCATCAACACTGCTGCCTGTAAAAATTTTAGCACACCGTAAAGCCCTGTCTGGTGTAAATCCTTCTTTCAATAAAATGTGGGTAAACCGTTCCTGCATTTCTTTTGCAGGCACTGAAATAATTGTAGAGGTTTGCAGCATTATTTAAAATCTTTTTTGCAAAGATAAAACAGGATCATGCCACCTCCCCTTCCAGATCATAATCATAAGCTTGTGTAATTTTTACATTCACAAAATCACCAGGATTTAATTTCGAAGAAGAGTTTACGATTACTTCATTGTCCACTTCCACACTGTCAAATTCTGTACGTCCCAGATATTTTCCTGCTTCTTTTTTATCAATAATTACTTTGAAAATTTTACCAATTTTCTCTTCATTTTTTTGATAAGAAATTTCCTGTTGTACATCCATTATCTCCTGCGCTCTTCTTTCTTTTTCTTCTTCAGGTACATCGTTTATCAAATCATGCGCAGCAGTATTTTCTTCATGCGAATAAGTAAAAATGCCCACGCGGTCAAATTCCATTTTCTTCAAAAATGTTTTTAATTCCTCTACGTCATCGGGTGTTTCTCCGGGAAAACCTGCTATGAGTGTGGTTCTCAGGCAAATGTTGGGAATCTTGTATTTTATTTCACCGATAATATCTTCCATTTCTTCTCTTGTGATTTGCCGCTTCATCGCTTTCAACATTTTATTGCTGGCATGTTGCAAAGGCATATCGAGGTAGTTGCAAATGTTGTCATGCTCTTTCATAGCATCAATTATTTCCATCGGAAATTTGGATGGATAGGCATAATGTAAACGAATCCATTCCAATCCGGGGATACCGGCCAACGCATGAAGCAATCGCGGCAATTCTCTTTTTTTATAAATATCCAGACCATAATAAGTCAGTTCCTGGGCTATCAACATCATTTCTTTCACGCCCTTCGAAACTAATTTTTCCGCCTCCGCCACCAAAGATTCTATAGGACGGCTGATGTGTTTTCCGCGCATTAATGGTATGGCGCAGAAGGAACACGTACGATTACAGCCTTCGCTTATTTTCAGGTAGGCATAATGGTTAGGTGTGCTTAATAATCTTTCGCCAATTAATTCCGCCCTGTAATCAACATTGAATTTTTTTAGCAGAAAAGGCAATTCCATTGTTCCGAAAAAAGCATCCACTTCAGGAATTTCAGTTTCAAGATTTTGTTTGTAACGTTCACTCAGGCAACCCGTAACATAGACCTTATCTATCTTTCCCCGCTTTTTTAATTCCACTTGTTCCAATATGGTATTGATGCTTTCTTCTTTTGCCAGGTCAATAAAGCCGCAGGTATTTACCACTGCAATGTTATAATCAAGTTTTTTACTTTCATGCTGCACATCAATCTCTGCCGCAGCAAGCTGCCCGCTCAACACTTCACTATCCACCATATTTTTACTACAACCGAGTGTAATGATATTTACTTTGTCCTTTTTAAATTTTGTTTTCATATTAAATAACACGAATTTTTTATCACGAATTACACGAATGATTCTAAATCACTAAACCAATCACCAATTAACTATTTAACCAATTAACTATTTTACCTCTTCAAACAAGCTATCTACAAATTCCTTCTTATCAAACACCAACAGGTCGGTGGCTTTTTCACCAACGCCTATAAACTTTACAGGAATTTTAAACTGATCGGCGATTGCCAGCACCACGCCACCTTTTGCCGTTCCATCTAATTTGGTAATTGTCAATGCAGATACTTCTGTTGTGGCTGTAAAATGGCGCGCCTGCTCCAATGCGTTTTGCCCGGTACTTCCGTCGAGCACCAGCATCACTTCGTGCGGTGCATGCGGCAAAGCTTTGTTGATGGATCTTTTTATTTTATTAAGTTCATCCATCAGGTGAATTTTGTTGTGCAATCTTCCTGCCGTATCAATAATTACTACATCTACATTTTTGGCAACACCACTTTGTACGGCATCAAATGCAACAGCGCTGGGGTCGCTGCCCATGGCATGTTTCACAATCGGAACATTCGTTCTCTGGCTCCAGATATTTAACTGATCCACAGCAGCCGCACGGAAAGTATCAGCCGCGCCCAATAAAACTGATTTGCCCGCCAGGGAAAAATTGTGCGCTAGTTTTCCAATGGTTGTTGTTTTTCCCGCACCGTTTACACCCACTACCAATATTATGTGTGGCTTATGGCCGGCAGGAAGTTCATAATTTATGTATGAAGTATCCTGCGGTGAATCCACTAATATATTTTGAATTTCTTCTCTTAAAATCTTATTGAGTTCAGCAGTGTTGATATACTTATCTTTTGCCACTCTTTTTTCAATTCCATCAATAATTTTTACGGTAGTATCTACCCCAACATCCGCGCTTACCAATGCATTTTCAAGATCATCGAGCACTTCTTCATCCACTGTACTTTTACCCGCAATCGCCTTAGTAATTTTATCAAAAAATCCCTGTTTGGTCTTTTGCAATCCCTGGTCAAGGCTTTCCTTCTGTTCTTTTTTTCCAAAAATTTTATCGAAAATTCCCATAGTTAAAAAAATTATTAAAGGATAAAAATAAAGAAAGCTATCCGCAATTGAATGCAGGATAGCTTTCTTAAATAATATTCACAGGCAATATTAACTTCCCAAAAAATCTTTGATCTTGTCTTTGTGAACAATAGATTCTTTGAAAGTATAAGATCCTGATTTTGGACTGCGAACCGTACGCACTATTTTAGTCCAGTTTTTAGCATCCGCTGCCGCTTTCTGATCTTTTGTTTTTATCGCTGTTTTTGCTGACTTTGCCATTGTAATTTAATTTAATAATGTGCTAATACGCCAATGTGCTAATGAAATCCATTGGCTAATTATCGAATTAGCTAATTGGCTAATTATTTAATTTCTTTGTGAACCGTAACTCTTTTCAATATGGGATTGAATTTTTTCAATTCCAAACGTTCAGGGGTATTCTTTTTATTTTTTTTGGTAATATAACGGCTTGTGCCAGGAAGTCCTGAAGTTTTATGTTCAGTACATTCCAAAATTACCTGCACCCTGTTTCCTTTCTTTGCCATGATATGTGTTTAAAATATTTTATTAGATCTTAACGCCTTTAGCTCTCATTTCTTTCACTACAGTATAAAGGCCATTTTTATTAATGGTACGAATAGCCTCAGTAGATAATTTCAATGTAACCCATTTGTCTTCCTCTGCAAGAAAATATCTTTTCTTTTGTAGATTGGGCAAAAACCTTCTGCGGGTTTTAATATTTGAATGCGAAACAGTATTGCCCGTAATCGGCCTTTTTCCTGTAACCTGACATACTCTAGCCATAATTATCTTTTTTTTCGGACGGCGAAGGTAATAAAGAAATATTTACCTGAAAAATAAAAATACGGGCTTTCGAACAGAAACACGAATTAATGGCACAAATTTCACGAATTGATCTGCACCTTAACTGATCTTTTATTTTACTCCGATCTCATACCTGACATCTTTTCAACAGGCACAATTTATGATGTAAATGTGATTATGGAAACATTTCATCAGGTAATTAATAGTAAACAACCCGTTTTGGTTGATTTTCACGCTACGTGGTGCGGACCTTGTAAACAAATGGCGCCGGAACTACAGCGTTTTGCACAAAATAATTCCGGGAAACTGCGGGTTATAAAAATTGATATTGATAAAAATCAAACTGCCGCTCAGCAATTTAATATACAAGGCGTACCTACTCTTATTCTTTTTAAAGAAGGAAAAGTTTTGTGGCGGCAATCGGGAGCCATGAGCGCTCAACAGATTTCTAATGGAGTAAGTTCTCATTTATCCAATTGACCAATAAACTAATTAACTAATACACCATTCTTTCTATCCCGGTAAACCCTCATCATTTGTAATGAAACCGCCAGTAAAATAAGTGCAAATCCATAATAAAATCCTGCTCCTAAAAATTTATTTTCTTTAAAAATAATAAAAGCCATAATAATTGAATACACGGGTTCAAGATTATAGCTAAGGTTGGTGGTAAAAGGAGAAAGGTGTTTCAAAGCATTCAAACTAAGAATAAAAGCAAACACCGTGCATATCCATGATAAAATCAAAAGCCAGAACCAATCTTCCGGCGTAGGTATAAAATATGTTGCAGGAAAAAAATGCAGGTAAACGGGAAGAATAAAACAGAGCGCGAGAAAGCCGCCTGTCATTTCATATAGCGTTACCGTTTTGGGTGAAATTTCTTTTAATAATGTTTTATTAAAGATGGGAAACAGACACGCAAGCATTGCAGAAATAATTCCAAAAATAATTCCCATCTTATATTCAGGATAAAAATTAAAAATGAGGTAAATGCCCGCTATGGCAAGCAAGCCAAGAAGTACTTCCACTAAATCAATCCTTCTTCGCATAATCATCGGTTCAAATAATGAAGTAAAGAAACCAATAGCCGACAAACAGGTAACTGAGACAGATACGTTTGAATACTTAATGCTTC
>DATCWN010000086.1:0-5664 GCA_036566285.1 Hanamia sp. | reverse complement strand
GCAAAAGGAATGATTGAAAAAATTACTTTCTGGGGAAGCTTTTATGAAGCGAAAATTCGGGTTAAAGATTTGAAGATTGTTGTCAGGATAATGAAGAATCAATGGGCGATTGGCGATGAAGTATTCCTTTCTGGCGCAGGTCTCCAGACCTGTGCTTAAGCGTTACTAAACTCAACGAAATTTTTAGTAACTGGCAGTTACAGATCGGGAGTCCCCCTGTCCTAATTCGTGGCACACGAAACAGCTTTTGAAACTATCTTGCGCAATCTCCTGCCCTGTGCAAGAGAGTTACTCATCTTTTATTTAATAAAACGAACGTACGCTCACAAGTAGAGTCACCTGTGCGCAAAAATCTGTGGAGTAAACTCAGTGATAAATCATTTGGGAGATGAAGTGATGAAAGTTTTTAAAATGCAATAATGGAAGAAAAAGTAAATTAGAAATTTATTACAGCACTCCGACAACCCAACAATATTGTTTAAATTTGAGATTCATAAGGCCACAAATAAATGATTGCTCAAAATACATCAACTAAGTTTACAGCTTTGCAGCAGGAGTTGCTAAAGCTATTTGGCAGGGAGGTGTCCGAAGAAGATTTAATTGCGATCAAAGACATGATTGGCAAGTACTTTCTGGAAAAGCTACAGCACAAAGTAGATGCAGGAGTAAAAGAAAAAGGATATACCCAGCAGGATTTTGATTCCTGGTTAAACGATCCCGGACAATAAATTGAAGTGGAAAAAGATGAAAGTAGTTATAGATACTAATGTATTCCTTGTAATCATTCCTTCCTTGTCACCTTATCACCAGGCCTACAAAGCATTAAAAGAAAACCGTTATGATTTGATGGTTTCAAATGAGATTCTGCTGGAATATGAGGAACAGCTTTCATTGAGATACCATATTTCTGGAGTTGCTGAGATTCTGGAGAATCTGTTGGAAAACCAAAATATTCACCTTTATAATCCGGAGTACAAATGGAATCTCATTTCTCAGGATGCAGATGACAACAAATTTGTTGATTGTGCTATTGCTTCAAATTCAGACTGGATTGTTACGAACGATAAACACTTTCACCATTTGAAAGATATTGGCTTCCCAAGGGTAAATGTAATTTCAATTGAAGGTTTTATTCATCTGCTGAATGAACAGAAAACTAAAACCTGATAATCAGAAATCAGGAGTGTTCTTATGGCCCGTAACGCTAAAGAGTAATTTGAACGAGGGAGTACCTCTTCCCCGTTCCGTGTCCGCACAAACCAGAAACCTCTTTCATTGTTCACGGTTTAGCTGTCAACAATATTGGAGTAAGCATCCGTTTGGTAATCAATGATTCCATCAACAATTTTCTCGCAATCTTGAGTATAGCTCCTCCATAGCTTAAGTATAGCTCAGGTATAGCTTAAGTATAGATAGTGTATGAAATACGAATAGCATAGTCCCCGCGGTTTGTATCTCCACGAACCGGTCAGGTTCTTTATCCGCTCCCGTCCCTCTGTCCCCTCTGTCCCCCATCAATAGTATCTAAAACATCCTCCAAAATCCAGGACTGTTTTAAGAAATTAAAATTTGTCAACTATTTATTAAATTACAATTAAATAAAAACCTGCCTTGACAAATGAAAAAACTTCTCCCGCTTTTCATCATTACTTTCTTTGTAATGAATCAATTATCAGCGCAGCTCCAGGGGCAGGATCGCATAGATTCTTTGCTTCATCAATTACCCAAAGCCAATGCAGACACCAACAAAGTGAAGCTGCTCATTGACCTCAGCCATACTTATTATTCCATTAACCCGGATGAAGGCTTGAAGTATGGGAAACAGGGATTGGCGCTTGCTGAAAAACTGGACTGGAAGAAAGGAATGGCAAATGCCTGCAGAACCATAGCAGGCAATTACGGGTATGGAAAATCTGATTACCCGGCGGCTTTGAAATACAGTTCGCAGGCACTCCAATGGTTCCGGGAAACCGGCGACAAAACCGGCACCGCCAGGATACTGGGTGATATGGGAGTGGTTTACTGGTATCAATCTAACTATCCGGAGGCATTAAAATATTATTTTGATGCGCTGCGCATCAATGAAGAATTAGGTAACAAAGGCGATATAGCGGCTACTCTTACCAATATCGGCATCGTTTACAACAGCCAGCAGGATTATCAAAAAGCGCTGGATTATATCACAAAAGCAAATACAATTGACGAGGCATTGGGAAATAAATCCGGCATCGCTGCAAACCTTGGCGACATCGGGGAACTCTACCGGAATTTATCCGATAATGAAAAAGCGCTCGAATATGATTTTAAGTCTTTGCACTTATATAAAGAATTGGGTGATAAAAATGGAATCGCAAGAAACCTGGGCAATATCGGAATTGTTTACAGTGAACAAAAGAATTACCCTAAAGCGCTTGAATATTATTTGCAGGCATTACAACTTAGCAAGGAGCTGGGACTGCAGATTGGAATCGCGATGAACCTGGGAAGTATTGGCAGCACTTATTTGGAAATGGCGCAGGATACAGCCACCGGTAAACATAATGCCGTTGTCTTACAAAAAGCAAAAAAATATACCGACAGCGCGATAACGATCAGTAAAGAAATCGGGGATCTGAATAATTTGTTCGCAAACTACCAGCGCCTGAGCGAAATTCAAATGTTGCTTGGCGACCACAAAAGTGCATTGGAGAGTTATAAAAATTATTCGCTCTTCAAAGATTCGGTATTCAATATAGAGAAAAACAAAAAGCTTACCGAAACAGCCATGCAATATCAGTTTGATAAAAAAGAAGCAGCAGCAAAGGCAGCGCAGGAAAAAAAAGACATCCGTCAGCGAAACATCCGCAATTCATTTATCGCAGGGGCGGTAGTTTTATTATTGCTTTTAATCGCATTGATCAATCGGTACCGCTACAAGCAAAAAGCGAATAAAGCATTGGAAACAGCTTATGAAAATTTAAAAAATACACAGCAGCAACTGGTGCAGTCAGAAAAGATGGCGGCCTTTGGTGTGATGGCCAAACGGATGGCGCATGAAATACAAAACCCACTGAATTTTGTCAATAACTTTTCCGAGGTTTCCAAAGAACTGGTGGAGGAAATTATCTCTTCCGGCAATGAGGAAGAGAAGAAAGAATCAGCTCAGGATCTCATCAGCAACCTCGAAACAATAAACCGCCAGGGAAAGAAAGCATCCAAAATTATAGATGAATTACAGGAACATGCGAGGTTAGGCACAGCGCAACAATTTTTTGAAGAAGAGGAAAATAATTGATGACATGTTCAAATGCCTTTTCTAGCGCAGGTCTCCAGACCGGTGCTTAAGCGTTACTATTCCGCGATTCATGTCACGAACCAGCTGAATCTCCATTTCAATTTGCACAGTCCCAGCGGTTCGCGTCTCCACGAACCGGTCAGGTTCTTTATCCACCCCCGTCCCCTCAATGTCATTTAGTTAAGAGGTTTTATGTTCCGGGAGGAACATTTTGTGGGTAGCCAATAGATTGGAGTTTGGGAAGCGTTCCAGCGGAACGCATGGTGCTGCACGTCACAACACGAAACGTTCCTAAGGAACGGAATGCCATTCGTTTCCTGGTTGGTTACTACCCACCAAATGCCCCGCTGGGGCAACATCGATTCCTTAACTTAATGACATTGCCCGTCCCCTTGTACCCTCTGCCCCCCATCAATAGTGTCTAAAACAACCTCCAAAATTCAGGAACACCAGGCGATCTTAAATTACCCCATTTACCAATAAAGAAAATTTTCAATACACCTGCGCTAAAAAATTGAAATAATTATAAATTATATTATCTTTATTCTCATGCAAGACCAAAACTTATACTTCAACATTTTAACCTTCGATCTTCCAAAAGAGGAACAAACATTTTACTTTAGTTTAGAAGATGTAGAATTTTGTAGGCCAATTCACAGGTCGATTTTCCCCAATGATATTGAAAGTATTTTCCCCGGAGTAACAACTGACGGAACAGAGTTTATTTATACAAGTTTCGATTTCCCAAAAGAAGGATTTACCCCTTTATCTATTGATTTTAGTACTGAAAACCGGGATTTACTTAAAAGATTTTATAACCGTAAAATCAATTATTATTTTAAAAAGGTAAATGAGCAATTAGTACGTACTGGCTTCATTGGTCAAAACCAGGTATGGGTTTATTCAAATGAATTATCAGATAATCAGTATGACATTTACTATAAGTTTTCCTTAAAAGTTCAGTTTGCAAATGTGAGTACTTTTCCGGAGATAGTACTTTCTTATGATGGTAAATCAAAAGTATTCAAAGAAAGTACAGCAAGCATGGTAAAGAAAATTTCCCATTCATTATTCAAATGGGTAATCAAAGACAATCAATTATTTCATTTTAAAGAGTTGGTGAAGCATGACAAGCCAGGTTACGATATAGCATATCCGGTATTAAATATACCTATGGCTCAGGAGTTAGGTATAGCGCCGGATACAAACCCGACTGGAAGTAAGTACAAAACGTATAAGGCATTGATTAAAAGATTTTACGCCAACTATTTAAATACCGAAGCATTCAAAGAAATTGTCCCTCTTCATGAAACAGGTTTTCTAAAAGTTTCCAAAAGCTTAATTGGAAATATATCTGACGAGAGTAACAACCTCAAATTTGAGAAAAAAATAGGTAAATTTCCTAAGAGGGATTTTTTAGATAAAAGACCCTTCGAAAAAATTTCAGACAATGTCCATTTGTTTTTTATTTTTCATAAAGACGATGAAGGTACTAGGAATAAATTTCAAAATTACCTCGAGAATGGTCTTGATCATTACAAGGGTTTAACAGCTTATGCAGGAATACTATTTCACGCAGACACTAAAATGGATATTTGTTTCCAGGACAGAGACAATCCCTTGCCGGAAGTTCAGGAATTCTTTGATAATAGCTTTGAAAACATACCAAACATAAAATACCTCGCAATCTATCTTACTCCCTTTAGTAAAGAAGAAACCCGCAGGCAGGAAATAAAAATTTATGCAAGAATTAAGCAAATATTATTAGAAAGAAAAATTACATGCCAGTTCGTAGAGCCTGGCACAGTAGAAAAGCCATATCATAATTTCAAATGGAGCTTAACGACCATGTCTGTTTCTATCTTAGCAAAATTAGGTGGTATTCCATGGCGCTTAAATACAGACCCAAAAGAGGAGCTAATTATAGGCGTAGGTGCTTTCCGGCATCCGGATGGCGTACAATACCTGAGCAGCGCATTCTGCTTCGATAATACAGGTCATTTTAATGAATTTGCTTATTTCATGCGCCATGAAACCGATATTCTTGCCGGTAATATTGCAGCAAAGGTCACAGAGTTTGCAAACAAATTTGGTGCTCCAAAACGAATAATAATTCACTTCTACAAGAAATTGAAGGAAGAGGAATTAGCGCCAATAGAACGTGCTTTAAAAGAATTAAAATTTCCCAATCCTATTCCTATATTTATCGTTTCCATCAATAAGACCGAGGCAAAGGATATAACAGCTTTCGATATGAAAAAAACAAATCCTGACCTTATGCCATATAGTGGCACTTATATAAATATTGGAAATAAAAAATACCTTCTTTTTAATAATAGCCGTTATCCTTCTGGTTTTAATTCAACTGATGGCTTTCCCTTTCCCATAAA
>DATCWN010000060.1:0-2720 GCA_036566285.1 Hanamia sp. | reverse complement strand
ACCGAAGGAACAGACATTGCTATAGGAGTCTGGGATGATGGCCGAGTAGGAACTTTCCGTGGCACCCGTACCGGAAAACATACATACGGTGGCACAGCTTACGGCGAGAAAGGCGATGCGGTATTAGGCCCCTTTGGGGGGTACAAGCCGTTACTAATAGAAATTATTAAATTTTTCGAGACTGGTAATCCGCCTGTTAACCCAGAGGATACTTTGGAAATCTATGCCTTTATGGAAGCAGCAGATGAAAGTAAACGTAGAAGTGGAGCTGCTGTTAATGTTAATGAAATTTTTAGCCATGCAAAGAAGATGGCTGATGATAAACTTCGGAATTTGATTTAGGTTACAAATCGTTTATAATTAATATTAAAACTGGTATTATGGAAGATTCAAGAAGAAATTTTATTAAGAAAACAATAGCGGCTTCTGCGGTTATTTCAGTGGGAGGTATTTTGCCAGGGTTTAGTGCTAAGAGCTATGCCAGCATTTTAGGAGCAAATGAGCGCATTAAAGTTGGAATCATGGGGGTGAATGCCCGCGGATTGGCACTTGCCCGCAACTTTAGCCAACAGAAAAACTGTGAAGTAATTTACATTTCTGATGTGGATACCAGGGCTATGGAGACTTGTATTGGCACAGTTGAAAAAATACAGAATAAAAAACCTAAAGCGGCACCCGATTTTAGAAAAGCGTTAGAAGATAAATCTTTGGAGGCCATGGTCATTGCTACCCCTGATCATTGGCATGCCCCTGCCGCCATCCTTGCTTGTAAAGCAGGAAAGCATGTTTATGTAGAAAAACCATGTTCACATAATCCTAGTGAAGGTGAGATGCTGGTGGCAGCATCAAGGAAGTATAACAGAAAAGTACAAATGGGTTCTCAAAGGCGTTCATGGCCCAATGTGATTGCTGCGATAAAAGAAGTAAAGGATGGAGCGATAGGTCGTCCTTATTATGCCAAAGGATGGTACACCAATAACCGCCTTTCAATAGGAACAGGCAAAACCGGGGAAATACCATCCTGGTTAAACTATGATTTATGGCAAGGCCCCGCTCCGCGCGAAGCTTACAGAGATAATATTTTACATTACAATTGGCACTGGTTCTGGAATTGGGGGACAGGGGAGGCATTAAATAATGGCACTCATATGGTGGACCTGATGCGCTGGGGCTTGGGTGTTGAGTATCCTTCCAGTGTTCATTCAGTAGGAGGACGTTATCGCTATAAGGACGATTGGCAAACACCCGATACGCAAGTGATTACATGGAAATTTCCTAATAATACTTTAATGGAATGGGAAGGAAGAAGTTGTAATGGCCGCAATATAGAAGATTCCAGTGTGGGCGTTTCATTTTATGGCGAAATCGGAACCCTGGTTATAGGAAGTGGAAATTCTTATAAAGTTTATGACTTAAAGAATAAATTATTGAAGGAAGTAAAAAATAATATCACCATTGATGCACGTAACACTGTTGATCCTTCCCAGGCTTTGGATGCTTTGCATATACAAAACTTTTTTGACGGTATTCGAAAAGGAACTTCGTTAAACGCAGAAATATTGGAAGGCCATAAAAGCACTTTACTTTGTCAATTGGGAAATATTTCTTTGCGGTCAAATGGTGTGCTGGATACGAATGAAAAAGATGGACATATTTTGAATAACCAGGTGGCTGATAAATTCTGGAAGAGAGAGTACCAACCCGGGTGGGAGCCTAAAATTTAATCTAAAAAATTGAAAACTGGCAGTTCCGGCTGTAATCTTATGTTCTTTGCAAAAGAGTAAGATAAATTCAGATCGTGTCTATGCTTCTTTTATATTCTTTTTTATAAAACCACGATGCGCAGAATCACTTCATCATTTTTATTATTGAAAAATCTTTTTCAAATACCAATACATCCATGACCTTTAACACCCTCGATTTAGTAGTTATTATTGTTTTCTTTTTAAGTATGCTGGTTATAGGTGTTTGGTCCTATTTCAAAAGTAAAAACTCAGAAGATTATTTTGTAGCAGGCGGACAGCTTCCCTGGTGGTTAGCCGGCATTTCGCATCATGTATCCGGTCATAGTGGTGCCGTTTTTGTGGCCTATGCTGCGGTATGTTACACTCATGGCTTTACGATGTACATTTGGTGGGCTTTCCCCGTTGCCATTGTTATTATAGCGAGCGCTAAAATATTCCCGGTTTATTGGGTGCGGCTTCGAAAGAATTTTCATATTCAGTCTCCGCTTGAATATTTGAGCGTGAGATACAATTTGCTTACTCAACAGATCGTAGCATGGACGGGGGTACTTCTCAAAATTTTTGATGTAGGAGCCAAATGGGCTGCCATTGGCATTCTACTGCATGTTGTCGCCGGTATTCCAATGATGACGGGCATACTGGTTTCGGGTGTCGTCACATTGATATATGTCACTTTTGGTGGTTTATGGGGAGTAATTGTTACAGATTTTATTCAATTTATTGTGCAGGTATTGGGTGGTATCGTTATGTTTGTTTTGGTAGTAAACCGGCTTGGTGGAGTGGATTCTATCACGGAAATCTGGAAGCGTCTTCCCGCAGAACACAGCCAACTATTTAATGATTCTTACACAGCCGGTTTTGTTGGCGTAATGTTTTTCCTTTACTTTTTAAGTTATAACGGGGGGAGCTGGAGCCTTGCAACCCGGTACATTTCTTCTCCCAGCGAGAAGGAAGCCTCAAAGGCTGCCACTCTTT
>DATCWN010000247.1:0-2675 GCA_036566285.1 Hanamia sp. | reverse complement strand
TTTCAGCCCGCAAGATTATTGAATAATAAAATCGAATTGGTAGCGCCTGGAGAAACAGGCCAGCCAGGTCTTATTGATGATATCATCGATGAAATGATAGAAAAAAATCTTGAGTATGGAGGCGATACCGTATTTCTAAGCCACGATGAATTGAAAAAATATAAAGGATTGGTATTGGTAACGAGGTACTGATTTTAAGAAGGCACTTTTACGAAATAAAGTGTTTTACGATTTTTATTTAAGGATGTAATAATAATGTATCATTTTCATAATAAAGTAGTTATTTTGATGTAGCGATGTAGTAAAATATTTTTATTCCGCATAAATTTCTACTAGATTTGTTGAAGCATAATTTCATTGCATTTTCAATTTTTTATAAAGATTAAAATGAGTTAGGATAAAAAAACTGCACACCAATAGTCTCGTCCCTTATCACCTTTAAACTTGAAATTAAAAATCAAAAATAAATAAAGGACGATTTATTGACCCTTGGAGTTCACATTGGAGGAAGCGGCTGGTGGAGCTTTACGCTGCGTTCCTTTTGATTATTGAATAGGTCGTTAAAGCATACATTCAGCAATAATGCTTTTACTTAAAAGGTGTGATTGAAAAATCATTTTTAATCACACCTTTTATTTATCCCTTTTTTAAAATAAAATCATGAGGCAAAAGAAATATTTATCAATATTATTAATCTTCTCTGTTTTCTTTTTATTTAATTGTTCAAAAAATACTTCAACCGGTAGATCGCCTGTACCCGTGCCAGATCCTCCTGTGACGCCTGCCACTAATGATGTGGACTTTTGGCTCACCAAAGGCGATCAGACCGTTTTATTAAAAAAACAAAACGGTGTCCTTTCTTTTGGAACTATGGTAAACACTAATTCTTTTATTGATGTGGATACCACCAATGTAATGCAAACAGTGGATGGTTTTGGTTACACGCTTACAGATGGAAGCGCTTCTGCCATCAATGGCCTGGAGAGCACTGCCAAAGCTAATTTGCTGCAAGAATTATTTGGTACTAAAAATGAAAACTCTATTGGTGTCAGTTATTTGCGCATTAGCATCGGCGCTTCAGACCTCAGCGCCACTACTTATACTTATGATGATGTACCCGATGGGCAAACGGATGTGAACCTGGATAACTTCAGCCTGGCACCCGCCAAAGCCAACCTTATACCTTTATTAAAAGAAATTCTTGCCATAAACCCCAATATTAAAATTTTGGGCTCTCCCTGGTCACCTCCAATTTGGATGAAGAATAACAATAGTTTTATAGGTGGAAGTTTGAAGCCCGAATACTATGAGGTATATGCCCGCTATTTTGTAAAATACATTCAGCAAATGAAAGCGGAAGGGATTACTATTGATGCCATTACGCCACAAAATGAGCCATTGCATCCCGGTAATAATCCGAGTATGCTGATGCAAGCGGCTCAACAGGCAGAATTTATAAAGACCAGCCTGGGACCAGCTTTCCGGAGTGCGGGCCTTACTACTAAAATCATTATTTACGATCATAATTGCGATAAACCGGATTACCCGTTGACTATTTTAAATGATGCGGGCGCGAGGGAATTTGTGGATGGTTCTGCTTTTCATTTGTATGCCGGCGATATCAGCGCTTTAAGCACCGTGCACAATGCATTTCCTGATAAGCATGTTTATTTTACCGAACAATGGACTTCATCGGAAGGTGGCTTTGCCGGAGATCTAAAATGGCATTTAAAAAATGTGATTATTGGATCTATGCGAAACTGGAGCCGTAACGCTTTGGAATGGAATCTCGCCAACGATGGTTATTACGGACCCCATACACCCGGAGGTTGTACTATGTGTAAAGGCGCTCTTACTATTGTTGGCGGTAATTCAATTACGAGGAATGTGTCCTATTATATTATCGCCCACGCCTCCAAATTTGTTCCCGCCGGATCAGTTCGTATCGGGAGTAATAATTCAGGAGATATACAAACGGTTGCTTTTAAAACCCCCGCAGGCAAAAAAGTACTGATCGTAGAAAATGACGGAAATGTGGGAACGATGTTCAACATCAGATTTAATAATAAATGGGTAATGACTTCTTTGCCGGCCGGAGGAGTAGGTACTTATGTTTGGTAAAAAGATAGAAAAGTATTTATGAAAAAAATTTATTTCGCAGCATTCATTTTGTTGCTGGGGGGGTGTAGCGGTACGCGCAATATGGTTTCTTCTTCAGAAAAAACGATTTCCACCGATGCCAAAAATATTATCGTTTACACCACCGCCGATAAAACCAATCTGCGTCTATCCATCACTGATACCCTACAGTTCAAAGAGTTTGGGCAGCCAGTGGAAACGCAGATTTGTGTATTTGTGGATCCTTCTAAAACCTTTCAGACTTTTATGGGAATGGGCGGTGCATTGACAGACGCTTCCGCAGAAACATTTTTTAAATTGCCAAAGAATAAACAACAGGAATTACTGCGTGCTTACTATGATACTACTAACGGTATTGGGTACACGCTGGCAAGAACCAACATAGGTAGTTGCGATTTCTCCAGTGGAAGTTATTCCTATATCCGGGAGGGCGATGCTGCTTTAAACACTTTTGATATTTCGCACGATAAAGAATTTAAAATTCCCCTAATCAAACAAGCGATAGCCGTTGCTAATGGTCAACTTACTTTGCTGGC
>DATCWN010000240.1:0-10439 GCA_036566285.1 Hanamia sp. | reverse complement strand
CTTGATATCGTCATTGCAAAATAAAAAAGAAGCTGCCCTTTTGAGACAGCTTCTTTTCCTTTAAGAAAATTTCTTTTACCTGTTAATCATTTTCAATTCTTTTTTTCGTCTGTACAATATGAACTGCATAAAGTACGATGTGGAAAAGCGCGAATAAAATAGCTATAATCAGGAGTGTATAGTCTTCATCAAAACCAACGGTTACCTGATGCAGGAAGCCCGCAATTGCCAGCAATACGGCAAGCCCGATACCTGTGAGCCTTGCTGTTTTCATGCCGTGCCGGTTATCGGTTCCATCACCAAGGTGACTGTTTTTTACCCCGTAAACCAGGTAAATATCAAGGCCTATAAGCATCCACAACAGCAATCTTATCCAGGTGTCAGCAGGTAAAAACACCATCATAAATAAGCAGGTGATGATGCCCAAAATAGGAACCAGTGGCACCAGGGGTGTTCTGAAAGCACGCGGCAGGTCAGGCATTTTCTTTCGCATTACCCAGATGCCGGCGCACACTAATATAAAGGCGAACAAGGTTCCGATGCTGGTCATTTCACCCACCACGCGCGCCGGTATAAATGCGGCGAAAAGACTTACCAACATCATGAATAAAAAGTTGCTGCTTACCGGTGTCTGGGTTTTTGGATTTATCGAAGAAAAGATTTTAGGTATCAGGCCATCTTTACTCATGCTGTAAAATACCCTGCTTTGCCCCATGAGCATCACCAGTATTACGGATGAATACCCACCGAGGATGGCAACTAAAATAGCACGGTTTAGCCAGGGGTAATCCGGTTGGACGATGCCGGCCACATCCGGGTGCCCCATTTTTTCAATGGCCAGTGCCACAGGTGCGATGCCATCCTGACCCGCAAAGTTTTTATAATTGGTAACGCCTGTTAATACATGCGCGAATAAAATGTAAAGAATGGTGCAGATGGCAAGCGATCCCAAGATACCCCATGGCATATCTTTTCTTGGGTTCTTTGCTTCCTGTGCTGCGGTGCTCACTGCATCGAAGCCAATATAAGCGAAGAACACAATAGCCGCCGCCCTGATGATGCCTCCCCAGCCATGCTCAAAGAAACCTTCGTGGCCTGGTTCTGTAGCAGGTATCAGGTAAGGGTTCAGGTTGTCATTATTGATATATTGCCAGCCCAGGATGATAAATACCAGCACCACGGAAACTTTCAGTATGACGATGATGGCGTTTACCACAGCGCTTTCTTTGGTGCCTTTCATTAATAATAAGCTCATTAAAACAATAATGCCTACCGCAGGAAGATTGACCATTCCGCCTTCCCATGGGCCTACTGTCAGGTTGTGAGGAAGTACTATATTAAACCCTTCCAGAAACTTTACGAGGTAGCGGCTCCAGCTAATGCCTACCGTGGCCGCGCCCACAGCGTATTCCAGTACGAGATCCCAGCCAATGATCCATGCTAAAAATTCACCCATGGTAGCGTAAGAGTATGTGTAAGCGCTTCCGGCAACCGGTATCATTGAGGCAAATTCCGCGTAGCATAATCCTGCAAAAAGGCAACCAGTGGCAGCTACGATAAAAGAGATAGTGATGGCGGGTCCTGCGTTATTGGCGGCTGCCAATCCTGTAATTGAAAACAGTCCGGCTCCAATGATAGCGCCTATTCCCAACGCTATTAATGCCACTGGACCAAGGGTTCGTTTTAAAGTGTGGCTTCCGGTTTCAGATGCTTCATTCATTAAAACATCCATAGGTTTTCTTACGAACAAACTCATAATTGTGGTTGGTTTTGTTTTAAATTGTTTTCCTTAATAGAATTGGAAAAATAAGAAATAAATTAAAAAGCAGGGTAAAAGATTTTTAACGGTTGACAGGATACATCCCAAATGGTAGCCTAACAGGGCTGAAGGTGGGGGGCGGTGAGGACATCGTCCATCGCGATAAATGAAAAGCAGGGATTTTTTATTTCATTAAAAGATCTCTTTGTTTTCCTTTGTGTGCTTTGAGTCTTCGTGTAAAAAAAGTTTTTGCGAAGCAAAAAAAAGCAATTTCGCACAACCTCAGATGAATAGAAAACTATAGTTGATGTTTCTTATTTTAGCCAGCGTGGAAGCAAACCCATGCAAGCACCCTTTTGTGCTCAGTCATTGAATCGTTAATGAAATTTTGCGTCCGAGTCCATACTCCAAAAGCTTATACAATGTCGAGAGTTGGATATCGCTTTTCCCGTTTTCAATTCTTGAGATAAAACTTTTTTTCGTTCCTGTTTTTTCCGCTAACTGCTCTTGTGTCATTGAAGCAAGACGTCTTTCTTCTTTGATGATTTCTCCAATGGCAAAGGCTTTTGCTTTTATTTCAAAATCAGTACGTTTAGCGGTTCCGATTTTTCCATATCGTCTGTCAAGATGTTCGTCAAAAGTGGTTATGTTTTTACTTTTTACTTTTTTTGTTGGCATCTTTTTTCAATTTTTGTTTTTCGTCAAAATATTCAGTCATTATTTTCAATGCTCGTTCAATTTCTCCTGCTGGCGTTTTCTGCGATTTCTTTTGGAAACCGTTAAACAAAACGACCACTTGTCCCTCATCGAAGCAGCAAAATATTCTGTAAATGTTTCCCTGAAAGTCAATTCGTATTTCAAATAGTCCGTCGGTGCCTTCTAAATGCTGAAAGAATTTTTTTGGTATCCTTTCAGCAACGGACACAACAAAAAGGACATGGTCAATTTTCTCCTTAACTTTTACCGTTTGCTGATCAAAAAAGCTTCGAAAGTAGTTTTTGTAATATATAATCTGTCGAATTCGTTCCATTCGGTCATAGAGAAGAGACGAAGTTAACGAATAATGGAACAAAATAAATTCGTCGGAAAAAACTTCTGAGGTAAGGCTGTCGTTTTAAAAAGGCTGTTTAAAGAACGATTATGGTTGAAGGCAATTAGCAAAAGTACATTGGCGAGACATCACATCAGCAGGATAAAAGATTTTGTAACGACTCAATGATTTCTTCAAAAAATACCAGAATTTGCAGAAAAAAAAGTATTTACATTCTATTTATTAGTTTTGACAACTTATCACCTTAACTGTATGTATGAATAAAAGAAAAAGTGGAATCCTGGTTTTTATTACTCTTACGGTGGCGGCAATTTTTCATTTGATTGATGTTTATAATTTTAATAGTATTTCTCCACTTTTTCTCAGAACCTTACGGTGGATATTCATCGCTTCCTTAATCGTTTTTGCCCTTTATAAAAAATCACTTACCACCTGGATATTATCGAGTATGATAATCGGGGTGGAGATCGGACTTGATTTTCCGGAATTTGCTAAAAATTTAAAAGTACTCAGCAATGTGTTTTTGCGAATGGTGAAAACGATTATTGCTCCCATACTTTTTTCTACACTTGTGGTGGGTATTGCCGGCCATTCCGATTTGAAGCAGGTAGGAAGAATGGGATGGAAATCCATTGTTTATTTTGAAGTGGTAACTACCATCGCATTAATTATTGGCCTTATTGCTATCAATGTTTCACACGCGGGTGTGGGCATTACCATACCGCCCGGTTTTCATGAAGAACTTCCGCACACGGTACCGCAAACCTGGCAGGATGTGATACTGCATATTTTCCCGGAGAATATTGTAAAATCAATCTATAACGGAGATGTGCTGCCGATTGTGGTTTTCAGTGTGGTGTTTGGAATTGGCCTTGCCATGGTGAAGGAACAAAAAAGAAAACCGATGCTGATGTTTTCTGAAAGCCTTGCAGAAACCATGTTTAAGTTTACCAATATTGTAATGCACTTTGCGCCTTTCGGTGTGGGTGGCGCTATTGCTGTTACGGTGGGTCATCTTGGGGTTGATATTCTTTTTTCATTGGTGAAATTATTGCTCACGCTTTACGCATCGCTGTTGGTTTTTGTGGGAGTGGTGCTGGGTTCCATCGCCTACTTTATGAAGATACCTATCCGCCAGTTTATAAAAGCGGTTTCGGAACCGGTATCTATTGCATTTGCGACGACAAGCTCAGAATCGGCATTGCCTATTGCCATGGAAAACATGGAAAAATTTGGGGTGCCGCGCAAAATTGTATCGTTTGTTTTACCCACGGGTTATACCTTTAACCTGGACGGTACCACTTTATATCTTTCGTTGGCAAGTGTGTTTGTGGCACAGGCCGCGGGCATACACATGCCCCTGGGCACCCAGGTTATAATGGGACTTACATTGATGCTTACCAGTAAAGGGGTGGCGGGAGTGCCCCGTGCTTCGCTGGTGATTTTATTAGGAACGGTGGCATCTTTTGGATTGCCTGTGTGGCCGGTGATGGCTATTTTGGGGATTGATGAATTAATGGATATGGCCCGAACGTCTGTAAATGTAATTGGGAATACTTTGGCCAGTTGCGTTATTGCCCGGTGGGAAGGAGAGTTTGATCATGACAAAGCAATGGCTTTTGTTTCTGATTAACATTCCTTTTCTAATTCTTTTTAAGAACCTTTGCGTTTTATTTTTTTTAACTAATTCGCATTTAACCCGATTAAATTAACATAAGTGAACCTGTTGAATATTTTAGGAATAACCGTACAAGATTTATTAAACCCACAATTTTACATTGAAAACGGAGGGTTATGGATGATCCTTTTTATTGTATTTGCGGAGACCGGATTATTTGCCGGCTTTTTTTTACCAGGTGATGCGTTGCTTTTTGTAACAGGAATTTATAGCGATCAAATTGTAAGCGGCGCATTGTCTCAAAACTATAATGAATGGCTCGATCTGGGAATTTTATGGATACTGATTACCACAGCCGGAATCCTTGGAAATTTTGTAGGATACTGGTTTGGAAGAAAAAGCGGCCCTTTTTTGTACGAAAGAAAAGATACTTTTTTATTTAAGAAAAAGCATCTGCTGCGGGCGCACGATTTTTATGAAAAAAATGGTGGCAGCGCCATTATCATCGCCAGGTTTGTTCCCTTCGTGCGCACCTTTGCCCCTATAGTGGCGGGTATTGTAAAAATGGACAGAGCAAAATTTGCTTATTATAACATTGTGGGCTGTATGCTTTGGGTAGGCAGTATGTTATTGGCCGGGCATTTTTTGCAAAGGTTTGTTGAGAATCAATTTGGGTTTGATTTAAAAGAGCACCTCGAAGTTATTGTAATCATCATTGTGGTGGTAACTACTTTTCCTGTTTTATGGAAAGTGTTTTTTACCAAGAAAAAACCAAAGCCGCTCGTGTGATTCCTTTTAACCGGATCTATAAATACCATTTATTGTTTTTGTGAAATTCGTGCTATGAAATTTCTTATCATAAGGTTTTCTTCTATCGGCGACATAGTATTAACGACGCCGGTTGTACGCTGTTTGAGAAAGAAATATCCGGAGGCTTCTATTCATTATCTTACAAAAAAAAAATTTGCGGCGATTGTTCAATCCAATCCTTATATAGACAAAGTGCTTTTGCTTGCAGATGATATTAAAGATACGGTTGAAGAAATAAGGGGTGAAAAATATCAGTACATTATAGACCTGCATCATAATCTGCGTACGTTGCGGATAAAACAATCTTTAAAAGAAATAGTTTTTTATTCTTTTAATAAGCTGAATATTGAAAAATGGATCTATACTAATTTCAAGATAAACAGGATGCCACAAGTACACATAGTGGATCGTTACATGGCTACTGTTGCCGAATTAGGTGTAGTTAATGATGGCTTGGGATTGGATTATTTTATTCCTGAAAAAGATAAAGTGAAAGAGAAAGATATTCCATTTTCTCACGTACATGGTTATGTGGCCATCGCAATTGGCGCAGCTCACCATACTAAAAAATTACCGCTTAAAAAATTAAGGGAATTGGTTCTCAAAATTGAATACCCCATTATACTTTTAGGAGGGAAAGAGGATTTTTGTAACGGAGATAAAATTGCTGAAATAGATCCCGGTAAAGTTTATAACGGCTGCGGTAAATTTTCATTAAATGAATCTGCGGATATAGTCAGAAATTCAAAATTAGTTATCAGCCATGATACCGGACTGATGCACATTGCGGCGGCTTTTAAAAAATACATTCTTTCTGTTTGGGGCAATACGGTTCCGTCCTTTGGGATGGTGCCTTATAAAACCAATTATGAAATTTTCCAGGTAAATAAATTATGGTGCCGGCCTTGCAGCAAAACCGGATTTGATGAATGCCCTTTGGGCCATTTTAAGTGCATGGAACACCAGGACATAGATGCCATTGTTAGCAAAGTAAACATGCGACTTGGAATAAGTTAAGTTCATGCATATTGACTACCGGCATTAAGGTTAAACATCGTACATTACCCATTACACATCAACATGGAAACCGTTCATTCTTTTGTTAAGAAAAGATCCCTTAACTTTTTATTTAAAAACCAATCATCATTTTTACGGGTAATTATTTATAAATGATACAGACAAGGTTCTTCTTTCTTCTATTTTTTTCTTTTGCTTTTTCAATTCACTCTTTTTCGCAGAAAGTGATGGTGAATGTTTTTATGGAAAATAAAAAGAATCTTGCTAACAGTGATATCATTTATTACGACTTCAACCGAAGGCTTACCTGGAAAGACTTTCAGGGTGTGCCGGATGTTCATCATTTTGGTGGCGCGGTTACTTCTTCGGGGTTTGCTTTTAATTCTGAAATGAATTTTGACGGAGAAAATATGAATCTTATCATTGGTGTGTATTCTTATTTCAGCAAAAAGAAATCATGGAAAAAAAGCAGTATCCATTCCGATTATCATCTGCTTCACGAGCAGCATCATTTTGACATTACAAGATTGGGAGCGCAAAGATTAATAGACGAATTTCAAAGAGCCCATTTTACCAAAGCCAATTATAATTCTTTAATGAATGCCATTTTCGATAAAGTGTATGATGAAAACAGAGAACTACAAGAACAATATGACCGGGAAACAAAGAATAGTATTAATGTAAAGAAGCAATTAGAATGGAATGAAAAAATAACAGCGGAACTTAAAAAACTAGAGATGAATGTAGCGATTCAAAATGGGCAATAGGGAATGGTGACTTGGTAAATAGTGAATGGTGAATGATGAATTCGTTAAGTAGGTTAATTGGTTAATTGGTTAATTGGTTGCATGGTTAAATTGCTAATGATAGAATATAGAATTGTGAAGGTTATTGCTCAAAGCTTATACCTTATACCTCTTCAATTTTTTACATTCACCATCAATACCGGAATTTTTAACTGGTGCCTTACCGTGTTTATAGTTTGGCCGTAAATTAAATCTTTAAGCCCTTTGTGTCCGTGAGCGCCCGCTACCAACATATCTGCATTGGATTCTTTTACCAATCTTACAATTTCTTTTGCACGGTTTTTGAATCCTAACACGCCGGTGGCATGAATTCCTTTTTCTGTTAATTGCTCCACGTAAGTATCTAATTGCAACTGGTCTTTGCGGGTTTCATAATCATAACTCTGGCTACCCCAAAGCCTTGCTGACACACTTTCTACCACGTGCACCAAAATATATTGTGTATTTACATTTCCCTGGCCGATTGCATAGCTGATCAGCTTTTTATCACTTTCAGAAAAGTCAAGAGCTATCGCGATCTTATGATATTGTGGAATATCAAGTACAATGTTTTCCATTTCAGGATGAATTTTAATGGAACCTTTTAATTGTCTTTTGGCAAGAATAGGTTCTGCGGTAATATAAAGAAGCAGGCCGGTAAAAAATAAACCACATACTATGATGATAATTTTAGGAAGCAATGCATTGCTTTCAAACACAGGCCACACTTCATTTACAAGCATTTTTAAATTGAGATAGACAAGCACCAGCGCTATTAGCCATGCAAAAATTTTTGTAATGGGATTGATGGCAAACTTTCCCATTTTGGATTTATCGCTTACAAAATGAATCAATGGAATAATGGCAAAACCGAGCTGCAGGCTTAGAATTACCTGGCTTAAGATTAGCAAAGAATCCACTTCATCATCTCCATAAATAAGAATCACAATCACCGCGGGAATGATGGCGATCAGCCTGGTAACCAATCTCCGTACCCACGGATTAATTCTCAATCTTAAATAGCCTTCCATTACAATTTGGCCTGCCAGGGTGCCCGTAACTGTAGAGCTTTGGCCGGCTGCGATTAAGGCCACGGCAAATAAAATAGGAGCCAGGTTGCCCAGAAATCCGGGTAACAATTGATGCGCATCCTCAATTCTTGCCACATCAGAATTTCCTGTTTTAAAAAATACCGTTGCCGCTAAAATAAGTATGGCTGCATTTACGAGAAAAGCAATGTTCAACGCAATGGCGCTGTCAACCCGGTTAAATTTTATGGCTTGCTTTATTCCCACATCTGTTTTCTCAATTTTTCTTGACTGCACCAAAGCGGAGTGTAAATAAAGATTATGCGGCATTACTGTGGCGCCGATAATTCCAATGGCAATATAAAGGGCTTCACTGTTGGGAAGGGTAGGCACCAGGCCGGTTGCGATTTCACCTATATCGGGCTCTGCTAAAATGATTTGAATTAAGAACGCCACCGCTACAATGGCTACAAGGGCTATAATAAATGCTTCCATTTTTCTCATGCCTAATTTTTGCAGGTAGAGCAATAAGAAAGTATCCAGCACGGTGATGCAAACTCCCCAGATAATGGGAAGCCCGGTTAACAGGTAAATACCTATTGCCATGCCCAGCACTTCGGCAAGGTCTGTAGCAGCAATAGCTATTTCTGCAAGTATATACAGAATGAAATTTAAAAACTTCGGGTACGCCTCCCTGTTAGCTTGTGCTAAATCACGGCCACGCACGATTCCGAGGCGGGCCGACAAACCTTGTAACAGCAATGCCATGAGGTTGCTCATCAGCAAAACCCAAATAAGTGAATAGCCGAATTTACTTCCACCCTGCAGGTCGGTAGCCCAGTTTCCCGGATCCATGTAACCCACACTAACGAGGTACGCCGGCCCCAGGAAAGAAAAGATTTTTCGCCATCCTTTTCTTTTCCTGGTATCTATGCTTCCATGTATTTCACTCAATGAATGATCGTCGTGGGTCTTCTCAATTATCATAAACGAAAATATTTTGTGCGGCCAGGCCGCTAATAACACACTCGGGTTGCCTTGCGATTTTAATTTGAAGGGATCCATCAAAGACAAAAGATTTCAACACTTTTATGGAGGATCCTATTTTAATCCCATAATAATTTAGCATTTCCATCATCTCCGGAGTTTGATTGCTTACCGAACTTACCGTGGCTATTTTTTTTATGGGCAAATCTATTAGGGCAGTTTGTTTCAGAACGGGCATCACGCCCTTTTCATCGGGGATGGGATCGCCATGCGGATCTATTTTAGGGGTTCCCAGATAATGATCCAGCCTTGTAATTAATTCCACGCTGCTCACATGCTCCAGTTCTTCGGCTATGGCATGTACTTTTTCCCATTCCATACCTAATTTTTCTACTAAAAAGAATTCCCAGAGGCGGTGCCTTCTTATAATCTTTAGCGCTTCCTTGTTTCCGGCAGCATTTAACCGGAAGCCATAATACTTTTTGTATTCGAGCAGTTTTTTAGTTTTTAATTTTTTCAGCATGTCGGTAATGGAAGCGGCACTGGTGTCTAAAAAGGCCGCCAGTGAATTGGTATTTACTTTTTCTGTTGCCTTCTGCAGGTTGTAAATGCTTTTGATGTAATTCTCTTCGCTTGCAGATAGTTTCATACTGTTTAAAAATAAATTTAGACAAATCTAAAAATTTAAATTGATATTTTTCCACAAAAATTTATGAAACTACAGAAACAACTTTTTAGTTCAGGAGCCAAATGGGAAGATATTGTCGGGTACTCACGTGCGGTGAAAGCGGGAAACGTGATAGAAATATCGGGCACCACAGCCGTGGATGGAGTAGAAATTATTGGCAAAGGAGATGTGTATGCGCAGGCCGTTTTTATTTTTCAAAAGATTGAAAAAGTTTTGCAGGAAGCAGGCAGTAGCATGAAAGATGTAATACGCACCAGGATGTACGTTACGGATATTTCCAAATGGGAAGATGCCGGCAAAGCACATGCGCTTTTCTTTAAAGAAATAAAACCAGCCACCACCATGGTTGAAGTAAGCAAGCTGATCAATGATGATTTGCTGATAGAGATTGAGGTGAGTGCGGTTATTTTATAAATGAAGAATTAAGGTTCCTGATCATTTTTAGTGGAAGTTGAGACATAATATGTACACGTCATTGCGAAGAATTTCGGGGATTTTTGCCGAAATTCTGTGGCAATCTAATGTTTGAAGGATGGTCGTTTTCAATTTGTGGTTTTGTGCTCATTTTTCCTTCATCATCTCTATTCCTTTTTTGAATACACGATTCAGATAATTTTGTAAATGTGTTTTGATGTACATGTGAGTAAAAATTGCGCGCTCAAAGTGCCCAAAGAATGAATTTCTTAGTTTTTCCTT
>DATCWN010000139.1:0-3386 GCA_036566285.1 Hanamia sp. | reverse complement strand
TGAATACTTATCACTGGGCAATTTTCTCCAAAAGAAAAGAGATTATTTCAAAGAAATGATGAAGCCAACAAGATTCAAACCAGTTGCATCTCATGGAAGTTATTTTCAATTGTACGACTATTCCCGGTTAAGCAACGAAACCGAAATGGATTTCGCTAAAAGATTAATCATAGAAGCGGGTATAGCAACCATTCCTGTTTCTGCTTTTTACAAAACTCCTGTTGAAAACCATGTACTTCGGTTTTGCTTTGCCAAAAAAGAGTCCACATTACAAGAAGCCGCTGGTCGCTTACTACATTTTGATTCAGTTTTGTAAGTTTTACCAATTTATCTGCTACTTTCTTCCTCTTTTTAAAAGATGAAAAAGACATGAATCATTTTTCCAGAGCGGAAAAAAATCAACAAAAATGTACCTCGAAAAAAATAATTCCTGCTTCATAAATCCATTTTAATACTGGAACATGTTTTGTATGATGCCAGCTGCATTAAATCTTAAACTTTTAAAAAATAATTTTTATGAAAAAGTCAATTCCCGCATTTGCCATTTTACTATCCGGCAGCCT
Source organism: Hanamia sp. (assembly GCA_036566285.1). Taxonomy (GTDB): domain Bacteria; phylum Bacteroidota; class Bacteroidia; order Chitinophagales; family Chitinophagaceae; genus Ginsengibacter. The sequence continues at coordinate 2,823 of DATCWN010000139.1, read as the reverse complement.
GTTATTTTCCGCTTGTAACGGAGGCGGTTCTAATAAATATAGCTCTGATTCCACAGCTACTTCTTCAACTAGGACGAGTGATACTAACAAGATGGATCACACGATGACATCATCTTCCGATACCACCAATAATATGGCGGTGGCCACCCTGGATGAAGGCAGCAAAAAATTTATTGAAGACGCAGGAAAAGGTGGAATGATGGAAGTTAATCTTGGGAATGTAGCCATGAACAGCGCGACCAGTCAACAGGTAAAAGATTTTGGAAAAATGATGGTAGATGACCATACCAAATTAAACAATGAATTAAAAGATTTAGCCGGCAAAAAAAACGTACAACTTCCGGCAGCTGTTAGTGAAGATCAACAAAAAGAAATGGACAATCTAAGTAAAAAGACAGGTAATGATTTTGACAAAGCATATGTAAAGCTGATGATTGATGATCACAAAAAAGATATTAATGATTTTAAAAAAGCCAGCAAAAATGTGACTGATAATGATTTGAAAAACTTTGCAGTAAATGCATTACCTGTATTACAAAAACACCTGGACGCCATACAGGCTATTCAAAAGAAAATGTAAAACGGAAAATACAGAGTATAAAAGGGATGCGATATAGTATCCCTTTTTTATTAATTTACTTCTCTTCCCATTTCAACCTGAAATCCCCTTCCCATATTCCGATGAACTAAAATTATTAACATTAGAATACTAATTTAATTAGTGTTGATAATTATTAATTTCTATATTTGCGCAACTAATAACTTTACAGAATTATTACTTCTAAATAAATTTTATGGCAGCCAACACAGACAATAAAATCTCAGAAAAATTAAAAGCCTTAAAGCTTACTATTGATAAAATAGACAAAGATTTTGGCAAAGGAAGCGTGATGATGATGAACGAGCGCTCACAGGAACCGCATGAAGTGATTTCCACCGGTTCCATCGGGTTGGATGTTGCTCTTGGCATCGGCGGCCTCCCTAAAGGAAGGGTTGTTGAAATATATGGACCTGAATCTTCCGGTAAAACAACACTCGCTATTCATGCGATCGCTGAAGCGCAAAAGAAAGGTGGTATGTGCGCCATCATCGATGCGGAACATGCATTTGATAGCGCTTACGCAAGAAAATTAGGTGTGGATGTGGACAATCTTTTAATAAGTCAACCCGATTATGGGGAGCAAGGTTTGGAAATTGCTGACAGGTTAATTCTTTCCGGCGCATTGGATGTGGTGGTAGTGGATTCAGTAGCCGCATTGGTTCCTAAAAGTGAGCTGGAAGGTGAAATGGGTGATAGTAAAATGGGTTTACAAGCAAGGCTTATGAGCCAGGCCATGCGAAAATTAACAGCCACCATCAGTAAAACAAATTGTTGCTGCATATTTATTAATCAGCTTCGCGATAAAATCGGTGTTATGTTTGGAAATCCTGAAACTACAACCGGTGGTAATGCTCTAAAATTTTACTCTTCTGTAAGGCTCGATATCCGCCGTATGGCTCAAATAAAAGACGGCGACCAATCTATAGGAAACCGTGTAAAAGTAAAAGTGGTAAAAAATAAAATGGCACCCCCATTTCGTGTGGCAGAGTTTGATATTATTTTCGGCGGAGGTATCTCTAAAGTGGGTGAAATTATTGATATGGGTGTGGACCTTGGTATTGTACAAAAAAGCGGAAGCTGGTTTAGTTATGATACTACCAAACTTGGCCAGGGCCGTGAGGCTGTAAAACAATTGTTGATAGATAACCCTGAATTATCAAAGGAACTGGAAGGAAAAATCAGGGCTAAGATTGCGGAAGGAATTGTGGCGTAAATAATAACTTGCTTCTAAAAAAAATGCCTGCCAAAAAGCAGGTATTTTTTTTAGAATTTATTGTATTGAAAATATTTTTCCTTTTTATTGCTTATTCCCTGTTTCTTATTCATCATTCTTATGTCTTTACAACCCGTACCTGTGGCTTATTTCTAACATTTTCTCAATCGGCTTTTTAGAAGCAATCCGCAATTCCTCATCCATGATAATTTGAGGCTCTTCATACTCCATACACAAATACAATTTTTCAAGTGTATTCAACTTCATGTATGGACAATCATTGCAGGCGCAGGCGTTATCTGGCGGAGCTGGAATAAAGGTCTTAAAAGGAGATTGAATCTGCATCTGGTGAATGATGCCGGATTCTGTAGCCACAATAAATTCAGTGGCTGGATTCTCCTTTGTGTATTTTAAAAGGGAAGAAGTACTGCCAATAAAATCTGCCACTCTTAAAACCGGTTCTTCGCATTCAGGATGCGCTATCACTTTTGCTTTGGGATGCCTTACTTTTAATTTGGTTATTTTCTGAAGGCTGAATATTTCATGAACGATGCAGGCGCCATTCCAGAGAACCATCGGCCTTCCTGTTTTTTTGATGAGATAAGCGCCCAGGTTTCTATCCGGGGCAAAAATTATTTTCTGATCTTTCGGAAAACTTTCAATGATAGCCTGTGCATTGGAAGAAGTACAGATTACATCGCTTAAAGCTTTCATCCCAGCCGAGCAATTGATGTAAGTAATCACTACATGATCGGGATATTTATCTCTGAATTGTTTGAAAAGATCAGCGGGCGCAGAATCAGCAAGTGAACATCCAGCTTTTAAATCAGGTAATAAAACTTTTTTATTCGGGTTTAAAATTTTGGCCGTTTCTGCCATAAAATGCACGCCGGCAAACACGATAATATCCGCATCGGTGGACTGTGCTTTTTGTGCAAGGCCAAGGCTGTCGCCAATGTAATCGGCAACATCCTGAATATCGGGTTCCTGGTAATAGTGGGCAAGTATG
>DATCWN010000042.1:0-11278 GCA_036566285.1 Hanamia sp. | reverse complement strand
TTGCCCAACCCTTTCTAGAATGAATGTAAAACGCCGCTACAATATTTGTGGGCCATGCCCAAAGTAAGTTGTAATTATTTTTACACATAATGTGGTCGGTTCCAAACCACATAAATAAAAGTAGCAGTCCCAATAATCCGGTTAAGAAGAATAAGAACCCATCAAAAGAAGAAAGGAATCTTTGTATAAAAATATTTTTTGAGAAACTTAAAAAAGCAATAAGCACAAACAAGCAGGTAAAAAGAAAAAGCGGATGCGTGAGATTGTCTTTTTTATTTCTGGAATGATCTATTTTATATAAAGATTGCCTGTCACTTACCAGCGGCCTGGAATCTATGGTAGAGCTGTCAAAGGTCTTCATGAGATAATCCGGTAAAAACATTACCTCCCGTGGCTTCATTACTGCGTCTGTTTTACTACCGAGTAAAATATCAATTCCCAATTTGCTCCATTGTTTATCATTATAATCCAGGTATTCATAAATGAGATCTCTGAACGTTGTTTTGGTTTTCAATACTTCTCCAAAATGGACGGTAGAATCAGTAGCGCTTTCCACTAAATCTCTAAGGCGTGTGGTGCAATTATCAAATAAAAAATCGTATTTATAAAACCTGTTGTGCGCCATCATATTTGCCTGCAAAAGCATAATGATGTTTTGTTTTTCGCTGCACGTTATATTTAAAACCTGTTCTGTAATGGCCCTGTTTTCCTGTTGATAAGCATATTGAAAAGATTCAAAATCTTCTGTAGACAAGTAGTACATCAATTTCCCCCTGATAAACTTTGTGTAAAATCCGGGTTCATCAAAATTGAAGGTGCCATAATTATACACAATGTCTGTGTTACTAACGGTGTCGGTTACACGCAAAGCGCTATGCCCGAAAGTGGAATATAATTCTTCACCGGGTGTAGCCGTTAAAAGACTAATGCGCAAGTGACAGGAATCATTTTGCGCAATTATTTTTAGAGGAAGAAAGAGTAGTAGAGTAATTAGAAATTTCAAGAAGAATTGAGAATTAAGAATTAAGAATTAATTAATTAAAGACTACCTTAATTCCCCCTTTAGGGGACAGGAGGTTACCTGCTATAATTCGGCGCTTCTTTTGTAATCTCCACATCGTGTGCATGGCTTTCACGCATACCTGCATTGGTGATTTTTATAAAAGTTGCATTTTGTAAAGCTTTGATATTCTTTGCTCCACAATAACCCATTCCTGCACGCAAACCGCCTGTAAACTGATGCACCACTTCGTGCAAATATCCTTTATAAGCAATTCGCCCTTCTATTCCTTCCGGAACGTATTTTTTGGTTTGCTCTTCATTATCCTGGAAGTATCTGTCGCTGCTGCCCTGCGCCATGGCGCCAAGTGAACCCATGCCGCGGTATTGTTTGAATTTCCTTCCTTCATAAATAATAGTTTCACCGGGACTTTCTTCTGTACCGGCAAATACACCGCCCATCATTACACAACTGGCGCCCGCTGCAATGGCTTTTACCATATCGCCGGTGTATCGGATGCCTCCGTCGGCAATAATGCCTATGTTTTTATTTTGTAACGCCGCGGCTACTTCTATTAATGCCGTTATTTGTGGAACGCCGGATCCGGCAACAATCCGGGTAGTACAGATGGAGCCAGGCCCAATGCCTACTTTTACAGCATCGGCACCCGCATCGGCGAGAGCTTTGGCAGCGCTCCCCGTGGCAATGTTACCTGCAATTACCTGTAAATCTTTAAAATCTTTTTTAATTTTTTTCAAAGCGTCTATCACACCCTTTGTGTGACCGTGAGCGCTATCAAGGCATATAATATCAACGCCTACCTGTTGCAAAGCATATACTCTGTCACCAATATCTTTGGTGATGCCTACACCCGCGCCTATCAGTAATCTTCCAAATTCATCTTTGGTAGAATGTGGATGATTGTGTACCTGCAGTATATCGCGGTACGTGATCAGGCCTTTTAAAATTCCTTTTTTATTTACAACCGGTAATTTTTCAATTTTATATTTTCTTAAAATGGCCTGCGCTTTTTTCAGGTCGGTTCCTTCAGGAGCGGTTATTAGATGGTCGTTCGTCATCAGCTCGCTCACTTTTCTTTTCAGGTTATCTTCGAATCGTAAATCACGGTTCGTTAAGATACCAGCCAGTTTCCCCTCTTTATCAACAATAGGGATGCCTCCTATATTATTTTCTCTCATTAGCCGCAAAGCATCGCCGATAGTGGCTTCCACGCGTAAAGTGACCGGGTCTAAAATCATTCCGCTTTCACTTCGTTTTACTTTTCTCACCTGCGCGGCTTGTTGCTCAATACTCATGTTTTTGTGCAAAATGCCGAGGCCGCCTTCACGTGCCAATGCAATCGCCAGGTCTGCTTCGGTAACGGTATCCATAGCTGCGCTGAGCATGGGGATGTTTAATTCTATTTTAGTGGTGAGTTGTGTTTTCGTTATTACGTCGCGGGGTAATACTTCACTGTAAGCCGGAACGAGTAATACGTCATCGAAGGTCAATCCTTCACCGAAAAATTTTGGGGGAAATGAGGAGGGTCTGTTTATTGTAGCCATGTGCAAAGATAATATGCACTTGGCAAATTTTTAAATATGATAATTTTTAATTCCTGTAATTAGTCTGTTATCTTATAAATCTTTCCCGGTAGCGAATTAATAATCCCCTGCATCTCCAACATCAGAAGCGCTTGTGCCACCGCACTGCTATTGAGTTTGCTTTTAAAATGCAATTCATCAATGTGTACCTGTTCCTGTGTTCGTAAAATGTCTATTATTATTTTTTCATCATCGGTAAGTTCTATAAATAATTCTCTTTGTTTTTTTGCAGATGGCTTTTTATTTTCTTTCCAACCCATATTTTCAAGGAGGTCATCAGAGCAGGTAATCAAAGCGGCTTTATTGTTTTTAATTAAATAATTGCAGCCTTCGCTTTTGGCATCAGTTATTCTTCCGGGGAAGGCAAAAACATCTTTGTTATATCCGTTGGCCAGTTCGGCGGTTATTAAGGAACCACCTTTTATACCCGTTTCAATTACCACAACGCAATCGCTAATGCCGGCAACAATCCGGTTGCGCGTGGGAAAATTTTGACGGTCGGGTATTGTATTGCTTTTAAATTCAGTTAAAAGCCCCCCATCCTGAATCATTTGTTTTGCAAGCGAAGCATTTTGAGAAGGATATACTCTATCCAATCCATGGGCAAGAACGCCAACCGTTTTCAGGTTATTTTTTACCGATGTTTTATGGGCAATACTATCAATGCCAAATGCAAGGCCGCTTACAATTAATACATCTTCATTTTTTAATTCTTCAATAAATTTTTCACAGGTATTTTTTCCATATTCATTATGGTTCCTGGTGCCCACAATGGCGATTATTTTAGAAGAATTTAAATCTGCGTTCCCTTTGTAATATAGTAACGACGGGCTGTCGTAGCAATTCAGTAACCTTTGCGGATATTCTTTATCTGTTAAGAAAAGAGTCTTTATTTTGTATTTTTTGATGAATTCAATTTCTTCTTCTGCCCTGCTGAAATCGTGAAAGTTTTTTATGGAGGAGGTTCTTATGCTTCCTATTCCTTCCAATGCATCCAACTCTTTTTTGGATGCATGAAAAATGGCTCCGGCGCTGCCAAAATGATTTACCAATGCTTTGGCGTGTACATCTCCAATATTTGGAATAAGCGTTAGTGCAATTTGGTATAAAAGATCATCTTGCATGAGAGAATTTGGTTTGTAAAATAGTGAAAATTCCTTTTATAGTTTTGGAATTTCCAATTGTTTACAAATTAAGTTGCAGAGATTTTTATCTAAAGTTGGATGTCTTGGGACAGATGTTTTTTTTAAGGTAATGCTGTTTTTAAAAATATCATGTTTACCTCCATTTCTATGTAAGTAACAATTGTTATTTCGAAGATGAATAAGGAATTGACTTCTTTTTATTGACATTAAGAGATTATTAAATCTTCTTCTAAAACTTTTTGTGAGTCATCCTCTTCACTTTGCATGTCTTCGAGATACAATTTTAAAGCATCCAAAACATTCAATTTTGTTTCTTCAATCGTCTCTCCCTGGGTTAATACTGCCGGGATTTCTTTAATGGTTCCAATAAAAAACTCTTCGCCTTTGCTTATTACAATAGTAAGTTTCATGCTGAATTATTTATTTTAAAATTACTGAATTTTAATTACTCACCACACTCAGTTCAGTTCTTCTGTTCAGCGCGCGGCCTTGCTCCGTATTGTTGTCTGCGATAGGATTTTCGGCTCCAAATCCTTTGGAAGAGAGCCGGTTGTTATTAACTCCTTTGCTCACTAAATAATTTACAACAGATGTGGCGCGCCCTATAGAGAGTTTTAGATTATCCGCAGGCTTTCCGACATTGTCTGTGTAGCCGCTTATTAATATTTTCATGTTCGGGTTTTCATTCATCAGCCTTACTACGTTGTCGAGTTCTGTAATAGATTCAGGTTTTAAATCTGTTTTCTTTGTATCAAAGAAAACATTTTTTAAAATAACGGAGGCGTTAGCTTCGATGGGTTGCAGGGGAATGTCCGCAGTATAAAAGGAATCCGTAGTCTCGCTGATGTTATAATTTTCTGAGTAAAATAAATAGCCTTTACGATGAACGTTAAATGCATAATCTTTCCCCACAGGAAGTGTAACCAGATAATTTCCCTCTTCATCTGTTTGCAACTTACTTATAAGCAAGTTTGTGTTTATATCCGTTAATTCTACCGTGGAAGGCAATCCTGCTTTTGTTTTTTTATCAAAAACTTTTCCTTTTACCCATAAGGTTTTCAAGGGACGTAAATCTTTGCGGAGCTCAAAAGAATAAATATCAAGGCCGCCCTTTGTATCGCTTCGGTCGCTTGAATAGTAAGCGGTTTTTCCATCTGCGGCTACTACCAAAGAACCTTCATCATCAATTGTATTTATAGGGTAGCCCAGGTTTTCAGGCTGGCTCCATTTGCCATTAGGTAATTTTCTTGTAACAAAAAGGTCAGGCTTTTCGCTGTATCCTGCATGCCCGTTGGAATTAAAATATAATGTTTGATTATCCGCATGTATAAAGGGAGTGCTTTCATCGGCTGCGGTATTTATTTCCGCACCCAGATTTAATGGCTCGCTCCATTTTCCATTTTCATCTCTGTGGCATACCCAAATATCTTTTCCTCCAAAACCACCGGGCACATTACTGCTGAAGTATAAATCTCTTTTGTCGGGCGAAAGTGAGGGTGTGGATTCCCAAAATTCTGAATTTACATTGCTGCCTAAATTCTGTGGCTCACTCCATCCATTTTTAGTAAGATAGGAAATGTACAAATCACAACTCCCCAACCCTTCAGGGAAATTGCATCCGGTAAACAGTAACCATTTGCCATCCTGCGAAATATTTTGCGCTCCTTCATTAAAGGTAGTAGAATTGATGTTTCCGGGCAGGGGATGGGCTTTGCTCCATTTGCCATCTACCCAATCACTTTCATAAAAATCTTCATTGTTTTTTATTCTTCTCGTTACAATCAATTTCCGGCTATCAATGGTGAGGGATGGAAAATATTCAAGGTCCGTAGTGTTGATGCTATCGCCAAGATTTTGTGGAGCAAAAACGTAATTTTTTTCGGGATGAGCCTTTGCATATTCAACAGCGAATTCATAAGTCTTTTTCCTGAATTGTCCGGCTTTAATGCTTCTGTCGTTGAGTTTAGGATTGAGGAGAAAAGTAGTAACAGCCTTTAATGCGTCTTCAAATCTTCCGGAGCCTGCAAGGGAGATGGAACAGGGAAGTAAATAATCTGCGCTGTAAACCGAATCGAGCACCAAAGCCTTTTCAAAATTATTTACGGAAGCGGCATAGTTCTTCATGTTTGCATATATACCTGCCAGTGAAAGATAAGCATCTACAAATTTGGGCTCAATCTTCAGGGCTTCATTGATCATTTTAATGGCGGTTGCATATTCGTCGCTTTGCGCTTTATTAATAGCAAGGTTATAAATCGTATTTGCTTTGTGATCAACTTTTTCGGGATCGTACCATTGGGATTTTGAGTGTAAGGAGCAAGATATTAATAGAAGGAGGAGAAACGTTTTTTGCATGAATCCTATTTATTTAAAAGTAAAACGAATTTCCGGTGGAATTATTTAATGGGTTGTTAAGGAAAACAGCACACTATGGTTTGTTACACACTTTTGGTACGAACCATACAAAGCGTCAAAAAAATAAACAGGTTTATATATGATTCTAAAGAGAGAATTCAATTGTTAGATAAATCATAACTTAATTCATATCCTTCATTCCGTATCATACGCCCATTTCACAAGTGTAGCCCCCCAGGTAAATCCGCCACCAAATGCGGCAAGTACGATAAGGTCGCCTTTCTTTAATTGTTTCTCCCATTCCCATAAACACAATGGAATAGTGGCGGAAGTGGTGTTGCCATAACGTTGAATATTGATCATTACTTTATCCATGCTCAATCCCATGCGGTTGGCGGTGGCATCAATAATTCTTTTGTTGGCCTGGTGTGGAACCAGCCATGCAATATCATCGCCGGTTAATTTATTTCTTTCCAATAATTCATAAGATACATCGGCCATTCCCTTTACTGCGAATTTGAAAACTGCGGGTCCTTCCTGGTAAATGTAATGTTCCTTGGCCATCACGGTTTCTATAGAAGCCGGTTTTGCAGAACCGCCTGCAACCATTTTCAAATATTCGACGCCCACGCCATCTGATTTTAAAAGGCTGTCCTGTATGCCATAGCCTTCTTCGTTGGGTTCCAATAAAATGGCTCCTGCGCCATCGCCAAAAAGTACACAGGTTTTGCGGTCGCTGTAGTCAACAATGCCGCTCATTTTATCGGTTCCTACGACCACTACTTTTTTATAACGACCGCTTTCAATTATGGCGGCGCCGGTAGTTACGCCAAATAAAAATCCGCTACAGGCAGCTGAAAGGTCAAAGCCAAAAGCGTTGACGGCGCCAATTTTATAAGCAATGATATTGGCTGTAGCCGGAAAGGTCATGTCGGGCGTAACGGTGCAACAAATAATCAAATCAATTTCTGATGGGTCTATTCCTCTTTTTTTACAAAGCTCCAGTACGGCGGGTGCGGCCATTTCTGAGACACCTTTGTTTTCTCCCTTTAAAATTCTTCTTTCTTCCACGCCGGTGCGGGTTTTTATCCATTCATCGGAGGTTTCTACCATGGTTTCAAGTTCGGCATTTGTTAATCTGTATTCTGGTACGAAAGCACCAACGGCCGTGATAGCGGCGGAAATTTTTTGACTCATGTATGTTTAAAATTGTTTTTGATTAAAGTGATATTAATGTTTCATCCGTAGAAGCGACTACAAGAGAATCTATGGTATTTATTGGATTATTATTTTTTGCCGGCCTTCAGATTATTTCCATTTTAATCATGTCCGGCAGATCTATGTTCTGATTTTTTAATCATAATGCCCTCTCAGGGAATGAATGATTATCTTTTTATCTGTTATTTCATAAATTAATCTGTGTTCCTGGTTAATACGCCTTGACCAGGTTCCTGCAAGTTCATATTTTAATGGTTCAGGCTTTCCTAAGCCTTCGAATGGATTTTCTGTAATGGCTTCAATTAATTTAGTAACCTTTCTAAGTATGATTTTATTCCCACTTTTTATAAAGAAATCGAGGTCCTCTTTTGCCTCAGGTTCAAATATTATTTGCATAACTCTTTCAGCTCTTTAAGAGTTACAGCAGTTCCTTTTCCTTCTTTATAATCCTTTCTACTTCTTTGAATTTTTGCTAAAAATGCAGCATTATAATGTTCTGCTTTTTTTTCAAAAGGCACTTTTAGTGTCTTTGCTAATTGCTCAAAAAGATTTGTCTGTTCTTCATTTTTCGGATATATAGTGATTGCTTCCATCATCTTAGTTTATTCAGAAGCACAAAGATAATTACATAATTCTTAAATTTCTAAACCCTCTAAACTTCTAAACATTCTAAACCTTCCAAACTTTCTCAACCGTCTAAAATCCTCTTTTACGATTGTTGGCAATTAATCCTCCCGATTAAACCGAATTACTTATTTTTGGCAACTCTAAAAACCAATATGATAGCATATTTATCAGGAAAATTTTCTTATAAAACCCCGGCCGTTGTTTATGTGGATGTGCAGGGCGTAGGTTATGAGGTAAACATCAGCCTGAACACCTATTCTCATATTCAGTCGTTAGCCGAGGGCAAATTATTTACTTACCTGCAGGTGAAAGAAGATTCGCATACTTTATTTGGATTTTTTGATGCCATAGAAAAAGAAATGTTTATTTTACTTATTAGTGTTTCGGGCGTAGGCGCAGCTACTGCGCGGATGATGTTGTCTAATATGAAGCCTTCGGAAATCAGCAATGCCATTGTGATGAACAATTCAAAATTATTGGAAAATGTAAAAGGCATTGGAAGAAAAACTGCGGAAAGATTAGTGCTTGAACTAAGAGATAAAGTATCTAAATTGTCTTCTTCTGTACCTGGAATAGAGTTCGTGGGCAATACTTTGGAGCAGGATGCGTTAAATGCATTAGTGGCCCTCGGAATTTCGAAACCGGTAGCAGAACAGTCCATTAAAAAAATAATAATTGCCGACCCTGCAATCAACAATCTTGAAGTATTAATAAAAAAAGCATTGAAAGCTATTTGATAGAAATCTACCTTAATTAAATTGTCGGATGTCCCTTAAAAGAAAATTAGCGCCGAATTGTTTTGGGTGGATAAAGAATTGTTTTCTATCAATAATTTTTACCATTGTGGCAGTGTATGGCGCTACAGCCCAGGATTCATTGCACCTAAATAAAAACGATTCCTTACCCTTTCCTATTCACGACCGGCGTGGGGATTTTATTTCGGCCAATCCCTCTATTTATGATTTTCAACAGCCTTCCAACATTACTGACTCAGTAGTGTATGACCCCATTACAAAAAACTATATCGTTTATGAAAAAATAGGCACTAAATATTATAGAACGCCCACTTATTATACCGCCGATGAGTTCATGGCGATACAGGCGCGTAAGGCGGAAACAGAATATTTTAAAAAGCGCGCCAATACGCTCAGCATTCTAAATCGCGGAAGGGTGAAACCCAAACTGAGCATTTATGATAATTTGTTCAACAGGCTTTTTGGCAATGGAAAAATAGATATTCAGCCACAGGGAAATGTGGACATCACGGCCGGCTACCAGGGGCAAAATATAAAGAACCCGACGTTGCCGGAAAGAGCGCGAAAGAGCGGCGGCTTCGATTTTGATATGGCGGCCCAGTTGAATGTGAATGCCAATATTGGCGATAAATTAAAATTTCCGATAAGCTATAATACCCTTGCCAATTTTGATTTTACCAATCAATTGAAACTGGATTATGTAGGCACTGATGATGAAATTTTGAAACGCTTTGAAGCAGGTAACGTTTCATTTCCTTCGCGCAGCACTTTGATTCCGGGCGCCCAATCGTTGTTTGGGATAAAAACACAAATGCAATTTGGAAAATTATTTATTACCGGTGTTTTGGCCAGCCAGAAATCTCAAAGGCAATCGGTGAATTTGCAGGGCGGCACAGCGGCGCAGCAGTTTGAATTTAAAGCAGATGATTATGAAGAGAACAGGCATTTTTTACTGGGCCAGTATTTTAAAGAGAATTATAATAAAGTAATGAGTAACCTGCCGGCGGTAACTACTCCGGTGCAGATTCTAAGAATGGAAGTTTGGGTAACTAACCGGAACAGCGTTACCCGGGATGCCAGGGAAATTGTAGGATTAATGGACCTCGGGGAGGCCAATCCATTTCATAATTTTATTGCTACGGGAACTTTACCCGATAATAATACCAACGAAGAATACAGTACCATCATACGTAATCCCAACAGCAGAAATGCGGCGCTTATCACAAGCCAGTTAATAGGTTTGGGCTTAAGCCCGGTACAGGATTTTGAAAAAACATTTGCCCGTAAATTGGATTCTACCCAATACATTTATAATCCAAAAGTGGGTTTTCTTTCTTTGAGCCAGCCTTTGCAACCTGATGAAGTATTGGGTGTGGCTTACCAATATTCTTATAATGGAAAAATATACCAGGTAGGTGAATTCTCCCAGGATGTGCCACCGGATTCCACGTCCAGCAATCAGAAGGTTTTATTTTTGAAATTGTTGAAAGCTACCTCACAGAGGCCATCACTTCCTATCTGGAATTTAATGATGAAGAATGTATATAGTGTAGGATATGGTTCTTTGGACAGGCAGGATTTTAATTTGAATGTATTGTACGAGCAACCGGGCATGGGAGCAAAAAGGTATCTTCCCTTTGGCGACCTCAACCAGGGAACGCCTATTTTGACTTTAGTAAATTTAGATCGTCTTAACAATCAAAATGATCCGCAGCCAGATGGTGTTTTTGATTTTGTGGAAGGGTACACCGTTCTTTCCCAGTACAGCAGGGTAATATTTCCGCTGCTGCAACCATTTGGGCGTGACATAGCTACGAAAGTATTCAGCAACCCAGCATTGGGAGCCGATAGTTTGTATTATCCATTGTACGATTCCATTAAAGCCACGGCACAGCAACAGTTTCCAAATCTTGACCGGTTTGTTTTAAAAGGCTCCGCTAAAACTTCCTCTACTTCTGACATTAGCATTGGTTACAATATTCCGCCCGGCTCGGTAAAAGTAACCGCGGGTGGACAGCAATTGAGTGAGAATATTGATTATACCATCAATTATGATTTGGGGACTATTAAAATAATTAACCAGGCTATTATAAACGCCGGTTTGCCGGTGCAGGTAAATTTTGAAAACAATGCCACATTTGGCCTGCAGCAGAAAGGCTACATGGCTTTGAGACTTGATTACCTGGCAAAAAATACCGCAAAAGAACAATTGTCATTGGGTGGTACTATGGTACGGCTAAGTGAAAGGCCTTTCTTTACGAAGGTGGATTATGGTGAAGACCCTATCCGCAATGCGATGTATGGATTAGATGCCAACTACCGAAGAGATATGCCGCGCCTGACCAAGCTTTTAAATAAGCTTCCTTTTTACAGTACCACGGCGCCGTCATCAATCAATGCTTATGGGGAAGTTGCCTTTTTGAAACCCGGCCATGCTCCGCAAATTGGGCGGGGAAGCAATGGCGTTATTTATATTGATAATTTTGAAGGAAGTAAAAGCGATATAGATCTTCGCTTTCCACCAATAAGCTGGGGATTGGCCTCTACACCTTTCGGAGCTACCGATCAAAATGG